>CAINOO010000023.1 GCA_903851535.1 uncultured Chlorobiaceae bacterium
CAGCTCCCCTATCCGGGTGATGTAGTGCAGGCGGTTCTGGCGGGTCTCTTCGATGTACTGAAGCACAACTCCGGCAGCCACCTTGCCCGCACGGTTGCCCTCTATGCCAAAGCCTTTGAGTGAATGGGTTTTAAACTGCCGGGCAAGAAGCTCCTGCGCGTGATCTTCACTGAACATCCATGCATCAACTTCGGTGACAAGCGTTTCGGGGGGAAGGGCTTTTTTGAGCAGTTCCGAGCGCTCTCGCTCTGAGGAGGAGAGGAGCACTTCCGAGGGGTGAAGGGAGAGAATAAAGTCTTTGACCTCTTCGGGCTGAAGCGAGGCAATCCTGAATTCAGCAGTGGTCACATCAATAAAGGCGACACCGGCAAGCTGCCGTCTCCCCTCTTTGAGAAAGGCGACGGCACAGAGATAGTTGTTGTGGCGGTCGTCGAGAACCTTGTCGCTGTAGGTGATGCCGGGAGTAATGATGTCGGTGATTTCACGCCGTACAATCCCTTTGGCATCAGCCGGGTCTTCAACCTGGTCGCAGACGGCAACCTTGAACCCTTTTTTGACCAGTTTGGCAATGTACCCTTCGCTTGCGTGATGGGGAAAGCCTGCCATGGGTATATCAACGGTGCGTTTGGTCAGCACAATGTTCAGGGCGGACGAGACCGTACAGGCATCGTCAAAAAAGGTTTCGTAAAAATCTCCTACCCTGAAAAGCAGCAGAAAATCAGGATAGCGCTCCTTTACCTCCAGATATTGGCGCATCATGGGAGAGTGCTCTTTGTGCAGGGGACCTTCGGCTTTGCTCATTGTTTAATCGTCAATTATGAAATCTCCCGGAGAGCGGCAAGCACACCTGCTTCCGCAGAAAAAGAAGCTACTGCGGTGCAACTTAATAAACAACCCCCGAAACCATTGCTTATTGTTGTCATTGTCCTTTTGTAAACTCACTAATTTGATTTTCAGGGAAATAATATTATATTTGAGACCTTTATCACTAAAATATTTGTGTAATGCAGGCGCTGATCAAGATTTCCGATAAACAATATCTGGTAAGACAGGGAGACAAGCTCTTCGTCCCCAGGCAGAAAACCGCAATTGGCGAAACCATGGAAATCAAAACCATGGCCCAAATTGACGGAGCAAATACCGTTCTGAATCCTGATGGCAGCATTCAGGCAAGAGTTCTTGATCATGTCAAGGATACAAAGGTTATCGTTTTCAAGAAAAAACGCAGAAAACGCTACCAGTCACGCAACGGACACCGTCAGCAAATGACCCAGATTGAAGTTCTTTCGCTTTAAGAGAATTCACAGGATTTTTAACGTTAATTTTTTGTTATGGCTCATAAAAAAGGTGGCGGATCGACTAAAAACGGTCGCGACAGTAATCCGAAGTATCTCGGAGTCAAGGCTGCAGGTGGCTCTACCGTAGCCGCAGGTACCATTATCCTTCGTCAGAGAGGCACTGTTATCAAGCCGGGCATCAATGCCGGATTGGGGCGTGACCATACCATTTTTGCTCTGATCGACGGCGTGGTTACCTTCCGCAACGGACGGAACAACAAAAAGCAGGTCAACATTATGCCTTGCTGAGTTGGGGTTGCGAATACATAAGTACATAAGGTTATACCAGGAAAAGCCGTCTTTTTGAAGTGCGGCTTTTTTTGTTTTTGTTCAAAGGGTATTTGTATCAGACGAAACATCTTCCTTTACACTTTTAAATATTGATTGCATTATGAAAATTACCGTTATCGGAGCGGGCAATGTAGGCGCTACAGCCGCTCTCCGCATTGCTGAAAAACAACTCGCCAAAGAGGTTGTCCTTATTGATATTGTTGAAGGTGTGCCCCAGGGAAAGGCTCTCGACATGTATGAGTCGGGAGCTGTAGGGCTTTTTGATACCCAGGTTTCAGGTTCCAACGACTTTAAGGATTCAGCCGATTCGGATATTGTGCTCATTACTGCCGGCCTTGCAAGAAAGCCTGGTATGACCAGAGAGGATCTGCTGAACAAAAATGCTGCAATCATCAAGGATGTCACAGCCCAGGTGATGAAGTATTCGTCCAACCCGATTATCATCATGGTCTCCAATCCGCTTGATGTCATGACCTTTGTTGCATGGTCGGCCAGTGGCCTGCCAAAAGAGAGGGTTATCGGTATGGCTGGCGTTCTTGATACGGCACGCTACAAGAGCTTTATTGCTGAAGCGCTTGACGTTTCCATGCAGGATGTCAGTGCATTGGTGCTTGGTGGCCACGGCGACTCAATGGTACCGATCGTCAATTATACCAATGTCTCCGGTATACCGTTGACCGAGCTGCTTCCGCAGGATAAAATTGATGCACTGGTTGAGCGGACACGCAATGGCGGTATCGAAATTGTCAACTATCTGAAAACCGGTTCTGCGTTCTATGCTCCGGCAGCTTCAGCCGTGGAGATGATTGAGGCTATCGTCAAAGACAAAAAACGCGTTATCCCCTGCACCACCCTTGTTGAGGGTCAGTATGGTATCAACAGCGTCTATTGTGGTGTTCCGGTCAAACTTGGAAAAAACGGCGTTGAGCAGATTTTTGAAATCAACCTCTCGCCTTCCGAGCTTGAAGCACTTCAGGTATCGGCTGCCCTTGTTGATGAAAACTGCAAGAGCCTTGCAGCTCTGCTTGCATCATAAAACACTGATGACGAACAAAAAAAAGCGGATGCCATCATCCGCTTTTTTTTTGAGACAAAACAGGAAAACCTTCAGCCGGGAAGCTCAGGCTCTTCGTGCGTGATGCAGTGAATGGCTCCGAGACCCCAGACAAGATCGGTACAGTCAATGCCGACAACCTGCCTGCCGGGGAAAAACTCCTGCAAGATATCCAGTGCTTGCTGATCCTGCGGGCAATTGTAGGTCGGAACAAGTACCACCGTATTGGCAATATAGAAATTTGCATAACTTGCCGGCAGACGGAACCCGTCGTAAAAGAGGGGTGATGGCATCGGAAGTTTTACCACGTTCAGTGGGTGACCGCTGAGGTCGGTATACGTTTTGAGTCTCTTGTAGTTCTCCTGCAACGCAACATAATTGGTGTCTGTCGGATCTTCCTCGACAGCAATCACCACCGTCGTCTCATTGACAAAACGGGCCATATCGTCAACATGGCCGTCGGTATCATCGCCAGCAATACCATCGCCAAGCCAGAGAACTTTTTGAACACCGAGGTATTGGCAGAGTTTTTGTTCAATCTGCTCACGACTCAGTGCGGGATTGCGGTTTGCATTGAGCAGGCATGCTTCACTCGTCAGCACCAGCCCTTTTCCGTTGACGTCAATTGAGCCTCCTTCAAGAATCATTCCAGGCGACACAAGCGACAACTGCTGCAGGGCAGCGATACGCTCCGGCACAGCATTATCCTGTTGGTAGGAGCTGTATTTTTTGCCCCAGGCATTGAACTCCCAGTCAAGAATAATTTTTTCACGCTTCCCTGCGCTCTGACGGAAAACATAGTTTGGCCCATGATCGCGGCACCAGGCGTCATTGGTTGGAATCCGGTGAAGAAAAATCCGATCCCTGCGCAGATGCTCGTGTTCTGCATTGCCGAAGAGGGCAAGCACGTCGCGCTCCATCGTTTCATCAAGCACGTTGATATGCACCTCCTCTGAAGAGCTCAGCCAGGAGGCGATTCCAACAAAAACAGCCGGGATCGGCTCAAACTTGCCGGGCCAGGTCTCAAGCCGATGTGGCCAGGAGAGCCAGGCGGCTTTATGAAAAGCCCACTCGGGGGGCATAAAATAACGGGACTCGGTCATAAAAAAAATAGCTCCGTTCAGGGTTTTGCGTTGCTGCTGGCCGCCAGCTCTCTGATGCGCAAAACACGCTGCAACACCGGCGGATGGGAGTAGTTTAAAAAAACGTAGAAGGGGTGCGGCGTCAGATTCGACAGGTTGTTGCGCGACAACTTCTTCAGGGCTTCAGCCAGGGTGGCACCCTCGTCAAAAGTCGATACCGCGTAAGCATCGGCTTCGTACTCATGTTTGCGTGAAAGGAGCTGCATGACAAGAGAGAGTATCCACTGCACAGGTGTATAGAGCAGCGAAAAAAAGATCAGGCTGCCATAGACAGAGAGATCTTGCATGAAAAATGCATCAAAAAGGGAGCGGTTCTTCATAAAATAGGAGAGAAGAAAAAAAAGCGCCCCGAGGTTGCAAAGAGTGAGCAGCATCGTAATGATAATGTGCTTTTTCTTGAAATGGCCTATTTCGTGGGCAAGAACCGCGACCAGTTCGGGCGTCGGATGAGCGGCAATGAGAGTGTCGAAAAGGGCTATTCGCTTGCGTTTGCCAAAGCCGGTAAAAAAGGCGTTGGCCTTTGCTGAACGCTTTGATCCGTCAAGGACATAAATTCCGGTAAGGGGAAAGGCTACTTTAGCGGCATAGCGCATGATCGCGCTTTTCAGTTCGCCCTCTTCAAGCGGAACAAATTTGTTGAAGAGTGGCATAATCCAGGTGGGAGCAATATACTGGAGAATAAGGGAGACCATCGTAATCCCGCCCCATGCCAATAGCCAGGCCATCGAACCGGCTGACTCAAAAAACCAGAGCACTGCGGCAAGCAGTGGGGTGCCGAGAAGAAGGGAGAGAGCAAGGGTTTTGAAAAGATCAGCCGCAAACACTGCCGGAGTGGTTTTGTTAAAGCCGAATTTCTCCTCAATGACAAAGGTTTTGTAGAGGCTGAAGGGAAGATCGATCAGCGACTGAAGCAGCAGCAACACGCCGATATAGAGCACACCGCACACAATCGGAGTAAAACCGTATCCTCTCAAAAACTGGTCGAGCCAGTTAAATCCCCCTGAAAACCAGAACAGGAGGAGAAAAGAGAGATCAACAGCCGCGCCAAATAATGAAAAGTGAGTTGAGGAGCGCAGATAGTTGCATGACTTCCTGTAGGCATCCTCATCAAAAAGTTCAATGAACTCATCAGGCACTCCAGCACCTGCCGCTTTGAGATTAAGCAGTTCCGAAACCAGCTTGACAAAAAAGGTAAAAAGCAGAGTACAAAAAACGACAGCACCGTAGAGGTTCATAAGCAAAAGATCTATTTGAAAAAAAATCAATCAGGCAGGATGCTCCTGGCCAATTACTCGTCAAGATAGCGTTTCTGCAGTTCAGAGTAGGTTTCAATCCTGCGATCACGCAAAAAGGGCCAATGCGAGCGGTAAAAGGCTATACGGCTCCGGTCGCATTCGGCAAAAAGAGTGCCTTCGTTTTGATGTGCAGCCTCCTCGATGATCTGTCCGAATGGATCACAGATAAAACTGTTTCCCCAGAACTCCAGCTCATCTTCAGTTCCAACCCTGTTGACTGCTGCCACAAAAACCCCGTTGGCAATGGCATGGCTCTTTTGTATGGTTATCCATGCCTCCCGCTGCACCCTGCGAACTTCGGCGGAGAGCTCGCTGGTTGCCCATCCGATTGCTGTTGGACAAAAGAGAATTTCTGCTCCCTTGAGTGCGGTAAGCCTTGCCGCTTCAGGGTACCACTGATCCCAGCAGATCAGTACGCCAATTGTTGCATAGCGGGTTTTAAATACCTTGTAGCCAAGATCGCCCGGTGTAAAATAAAACTTTTCGTAAAATCCGGGGTCGTCTGGAATGTGCATTTTGCGGTACTTGCCAAGATAGCTCCCGTCGGCATCAATAACGACTGCGGTGTTGTGATAGAGTCCCCTCGCTCTTGTTTCAAAGAGTGAGGCAACAAGAACAATCTCCAGCTCACGGGAAAGCTCCTGCATCACCTCTGTTGAGGGGCCGGGTACAGGTTCCGCGTAGGTAAAGGATTCATAATCCTCCGACTGGCAAAAATATCGGGTGATAAAAAGCTCCTGCAGACAGATGATCCGGGCTCCCAGAGCTGCTGCCTCCCGTATTTTACTGCACGCTCTGGCAAGATTTTCAGTCGGGGAGCTTGTACAAGCGGTTTGAATAAGCGCTATCGGAACCATTGCATCATGCATAACCGGGGCGTGTGATTATTGAAAGAGGGGGACAAGAAGACCGGCGGCAAAAAGAAGACCGTGGATGGTCATCAGCTTTCCCGTACCAGCCAGAACATGGTTCAGCTCCCTTCCCTCGCTGGCATAGAGCTTTCTGATCATCGCCCATGCGAGAGGCAGAGAGAACAGAGAGAGCAGGGCCCAGGCCGAGTAATGATTCAGCCAAAGGAGAACGGGCACAAGATAGGCAACAACAGTCAGGGCAACATAGAGCCTTCGAGCCTGGATGGCACCGATACGTGCCGGGAGTGTCATTTTTCCAACCCCCCGATCGGTGGCAATGTCGCGGATATTGTTGACCAGAAGAATGTTGACCGAAAAAACTCCAGGAGCCACCGCGGCAAGCAATACCGGCAGAACAAGGTGGTGGGCCTGTACGTAGTAGGTACCGCCAACAGCAACCAGTCCGAAAAAGATAAAAACAAACAGGTCGCCGAGGCCGGAATAGGCTATCGGCCAAGGGCCGCCGGTATAGCCCCATGCAAAGAGAAGGGAGAGGAGTCCGATGACAAGAATCGGCCATCCTGCCGTATAGACGAGATAAAGACCAAGGAGAAAAACCCCGGCGGCCAATGAAGCAGAGACCTTGATCATGGTTTTTTCACTGATAATGCCTGCGGCAACCGTTCTTGTGGGGCCAAGACGCTCGGCAGTATCGGCTCCCTTGCGAAAATCATAGATCTCGTTGATGAAATTGGTCGCCACCTGGATGCCCAGCGCACATATCAGGGCAACAAGGGCCGGAAGCAGACGAAAGCGGCCATCAACTGCCGCGAGAGCGGAACCAAGAAGCACCGGGACGGCACCTGCAGGCAACGTTTTTGGACGAATCGCAAGCATCCACGCCTGAAGCGGGGTTGGTAATGGTCGATCAGCCTTTATTTGGTGCATTCCTCTTTTCCTTTGCCCCTTTGAGGCTGCTGAACGTGTGACGGATCTTTTCCCCCGGCTTGATGTAGGTTAAACTGTGACGCACAGCCATTGCGGCATCACTTAACCCTGTCTGGATAATCTTGAGCTTGCCCTGATAATAGGCAATATCACCGGCGGCATAGAGCCCGTCAACCGATGTCTTCATGTGACTGTCGACAACAAGGGCATTGTCGGCCAGTGCGAGATCCCATCCTGCAAGCGGACCGAGATCAGACTTGAAACCGATAAGAAGAAGCAGACGATCAGCTTCTACCCGAACCGTTTTACCATTTTTTGAGCGAAGATGCACTGCCGTCAGCCGCTCTCCTTCCGTGTCAACGGCTTTAACCTCCGTATTCAAAAAAACATCAACCCGTCCACTCTCTTTGGCCTCGGCCACCTCCCGCGCTGTCTTTCCGTGACCCTGAAACTCATGCATCCGGTGAACAAGCGTCACCTTGGCCGCAGCATTAAGAAGACCAACTGTCCAGTCGAGCGCGGAATCGCCTCCACCGACAATCACCACTCTTTGACCGGCAAAATCACTGATATTCTTGACGGCATAAAAAACAGATTTGCCTTCAAGGTGGTCAATAGTTTTCAACTGCGGCAACTTGCGGGGTGAAAAAGCACCCAAGCCGGCAGCAATCAAGAGCGCTCTCGACAAAAAAACCCTGCCTGAACTGACGGTAACTTCAAATGATCCATCCTCAAGCTTGCGATAGAGAGTAACTGTTTCGCCAAGAATAACTTCCGGATTGTACCGTTCCGTCTGTGTCCATAAACTGTCCACCAGTCCGGCAGCAGGTACTTCGGGAAAACCGGCAACATCATAGATATGTTTTTCAGGATACAGCGCTGCGAGCTGTCCACCAAGCTGAGGCATACTTTCAATAATACGACAGCTTATATTATTCATGCCACACTGAAACGCAGCAAAAATTCCAGTAGGGCCACCGCCGACAATAGTGAGGTCACGAATCTCCTCCCCACCGTCAAAATAGAGCTTGTTCAGTGTCATGGGCTAAGGGAATAGCGGATTACTGTATATTTTGCTGACTATTGGTTTTTTCAGGGCTCGAACTTTTCAGATAGATCATTCCTTCAGGATCAACCATGCCGTAGAGGATCGTCATCAGATGACCCTGCTCGTCCAGTTCATGAATTTCAACATGTATGGCATCCCTTTTTTTGACTTGGTGACCCTCATTATCCCTGAAATAAAAGAGAGCCCTGACTCCGCCATTTGGCGTGAGCCCCTCAAACTGGTAAGTACCATCTTCAAGCTCATCAAGAGCACAGCCCGAAGAAGATGAGTCTATCGGACAGGAGGCACATTGAGAGTAAAAACCCGCCTCTGACTCAGCATATTCACAAACAGGAAACTTCATAATCTCACCATTTTTTTTCTTCCGGATACAAATAGCCCTGCAATATAACACATTTCCAGCTCATCTGTATCCCGGCAAAAAATCACGGACTGAGTGCTCGTGACTGATAGTCGCACGCCATAAACTCCCGAAACGGGGTGTCAAAAATTTTTCAACGACAACACATTGAACTGAACAGCTTTTTGGAGTGTTTCGCTTATATTGTTTTCTATACACCCAAGCGTGCAAGCTTGGTCGGGTAGTGGCTTGTTGATAGCGTCGGGTTACCTTTTTCAGGCAAGACATATTACCGTTCCACGTCTCCGCCCTTGCCAGAAAGAGCTTCTTTGTTATTGTTTAATGATTGTGCTTTATCGCGTCCCATGACCATCACCACAATTGAAACGCTCCCATAAAGAATAAATGTATATGAACGACTCAGACATTGCCCTCCTTTTCGTTGATGATGAACAAGACACGCTTGATTCATTAAGCCGTTTTTTACGCAAGGAACCCTATACAAAATATTTTGCAACAAGCGGCAAACAGGCTCTTGAACTGCTTGAAACCTGCAATATCGCAATTCTGTTAACAGATCTGCGTATGCCTGAAATGTCCGGAATGGAACTGATCAGCCATGTGAAAACCAGCCATCCGGGTATTGTGCGCATTATTCTCAGTGGTATTCATGATATCGACCAAATTATCGAGTCCATCAATACAGGTGAAGTTTTCCGCTTTATTCCAAAGCCTATCGAACCGCATGGATTTAAAAAAATCATAACCGATACCATCGACTATTACCGTCTGAAAAATGAACGGGAAATACTGTTCAACCAGCTTGCAAAAAAAAACCAGGATTTGTCGAAGGCAAATGAAGCACTCCGCATCATTTCCGCAGAATTACGTCAAAGCGAGACACGATTTCGTTCAATGAACGATGCTGCGCTTGACCCCATTTTTCTGCTCAATGACCAGGGATTCATCGTTTATGTAAACATTGCTGCTGAAACCCTTTTCGGCATAACCGAGGAGGCGTTCCACTCAAAAAATTTTCTCGATATTATTTTGCCCCAGGCTGAAGCGTGCTCTCTTTATGATGGTTGCGATAGCCCTGCCAACAACCTTGAGTCACTCAAAGATGGACATGTTCGGCGAATCGATGGCATAAAAAAAGATGGCAGTTCCATACCTCTTGAGGTAACAACAGGGGCGCTCACCTTTGACGGACTTCACCACACCGTTATTATTGCACGGGATATTTCGTCACGGATTGAAGAGGAGGAGAGTCGGGAACGTTACGAGAATATGCAACAGGAGCTGGAAACACAAATTGAACAAAAGCTGTTACAAAGTGCGATACCCAGCTCCCTTGACGGGGCATCAATGAGCCAGTTTACGGTCTCTTCCGGTCATCTTAACGGAGACTTTACGGAGTTTATTCTCTACGATAACAAGCATGCCGATATTTTCATCGGCGATGTTATGGGACACGGCATTCTGTCAGCTCTGGTCGGTGCCGGCTTAAAGTCACTTTTTCTGAAGACCGTTGCACAAAAAAAACACCAGGCCGATGAACTGCCTGAATTGCAGGGTATTGCCACCCAATTGCACGAGCAATGTATTCTGGAGCTTCTTGATATCGGCATTTATGCCACATTGTTGTTTATACGCCTTGATCTCGAAAAAAGAGAGTTTTCACTGATTGACTGCGGCCATACCCCCACCATTCATTTTCATGCCGATGAGGGGGTCTGCACGCTGCTTAAGGGAGATAACCTGCCTGTTGGTATGATTGAAAAACAGGAATACCACACCATTTGCTTTCCGATCAAAGAGAACGATCTCATTGTGATGTACTCCGATGGTATTACCGAATGCCTCTTGCCTGACAATACCATGTTCGGGACAGAAAGACTTCGCGATTTTATTGTACAACATCAAAAGCTCAATCCTGATGCATTGATCGAAAAAATCAGTGACTATGTTTTTGAATCTACCGGTCGCCATACCTTCGATGATGATGCAACCTGCATCGTTATCCGTATAGGCTCCCCAAAAACGATCGTCGAGTAATTTCCTTGCAACAAAGAAACAATCAACGAAGAGGATGTCATGCCGTGAATCAAGGCAAAGAGTTCATCACTGGTTTGGAAGAACGTCTTTCGGGACGTTCATCGGGGCTGAGAAGCCTCATAAGGCGCCGTATGTTCAAACTCAGTGCCGCAACAGCAGAGGCACTTGCAAGAATCATTGAGATATCGGTTGCACTTATCGTGACGCTTGCCATTACGTTTCCTGTTCTTCTTGTTCTTTTGTTCCGGAAATTTTTTACGGGAGCCCCCCTCTTTACATCAAGAGCCATTGTGGGAGCACGCGCCAAATCACTAAGGGTTCTTCGCTTCAACAGTGTCGCCCCCCCCTTTCGCGATCTTCCTCTCTTTTTTGAAGTTCTTACCGGACAGCTTGCACTTGTCGGGACTGCAATAAAAGAGTGGGGCGATAGCAGTCCAACTCCTCAAAAAGGGTATATTAGTCTGGTGAGGCCCGGTGTCATCTCGTTGTGGGATATTCGTCGCTCCAGCAAAATTGCTCACGAGGGGGAACTCCTGATTGAATGGGAGTATATCTTCAGGAAGCACCCCTTCTATGATTTTATGCTGCTCTTGCGTGCGCTTCCAGCCATGTTTTACAGTGAAAAAAGCGGGACGTCATCCTCGGTATTTCAGTTGCTTGATATCGACCTGAAAAACCTTACCATGATTGAAGCGGTTGATCTCATTGGAGTAAACCTTGCAGAAAAAAAACAGTGCTCCATTTTTTTTGCAAATCCGGACTGCCTGAATAAAATGATCTCCGATCGGGAGTATTTCACTATCCTTAAAACAGGTGATTACATTTTTCCCGACGGTATAGGACTTGTCATTGCCGGAAAAATGCTTCAGACACCGCTCAAGGAAAATATCAATGGAACAGATATGTTGCCCTATATTTGCAGAATGGCGGCATCGAAGGGTTTTTCCATTTTTCTCCTTGGAGGGAAACCTGGAATCGCCGAAAAGGCTGGAGAAAAGATCAATGCTGCCTATGGCGTAACCCTTGCGGGAACCGAACATGGCTATTTCAATCACCAAACTGAAAGTGACCGGGTTATTGAAAAAATCAACAACTCCGGTGCAGCAATTCTTCTTGTAGGATTTGGAGCCCCGCTGCAAGAGAAATGGATCAGCATACACCGCCATAAACTCAAGCCTGATGTGCTCATCGGAGTTGGCGGGCTGTTCGACTTCTATTCAGGAACCATCAGACGTGCTCCAGACTGGATCAGGGAAATCGGTTTGGAATGGGTCTACAGGATGCTTCAGGAACCGGGACGCATGTGGCGAAGATATATTGTCGGTAATCCCCTTTTTCTCTATCGTGTTATGAAATGGAAAATGTTCACTCAAAACAATAGCCGTTAAGCCTCATGGAGCTTGATCCGACTGTAAGAAAGGAGCTGATACGACAACTCAGTGACTCACTCAATCCAAAGGTACGTTACCGGCGAGCCATGAAAGTTGCTGCCTGGGAATCAACCATCAGATTTTCCTACATACTGAAAAGAGTGCTTGATATCAGCGTCTCCGTTGCCGCGCTGGTTGTTTTGCTCCCTCTTCTGTTTGTTACGGCCTGTGCCATCTGGATGGAAGACCCCGGATCGATCTTTTATGCCCAGATACGTGTTGGCCGGAACGGCAGGCATTTCAGGTTTTATAAATTCCGTTCAATGGTTGTCAATGCCGAAAAATTCAAACAGGAGCTGGCCGATCGGAATGAATCTGCTGCTGGTGTGATCTTTAAAATGAAAAAAGATCCGAGAATTACGAAGGTTGGAAGAATCATCCGTAAATTCAGTATTGATGAGCTGCCACAACTCATCAACGTTCTTCTGGGCGATATGAGCCTTGTCGGACCAAGACCTCCCTTGCCGGGTGAGGTGGCGAAGTATACCCTTGAGCAACGCAAGCGTCTGCACGTAATCCCTGGAATCACCTGTTTGTGGCAGGTCAGCGGGAGGAGCGACATTCCATTTACTGATCAGGTCAAGCTTGATATGCAGTACATTCAAAGTGCAAGTTTTCTTAATGATATCTTACTGCTTCTGAAAACCGTCCCTGCCGTCCTGACCGGAAAGGGCGCTTATTAACACTGGAGAACTCAATGATTTTTCATCTGGACACGTCAACAACCCTGCCTCTCGGTGTTGTACTTCTGAAAAAAAGAGTCGATGCCACTAACAGCATCGAACTGCAAAAGGCTTTCGCGCAATGGTTACAGCAGACAAACAATTTTGTTTTTGACTGCACAGAGCTTGATTTTATAGACAGCTCGGGTCTCGGCGCAATTGTCTCCTGTCTGCGTAAGGCACTGGAACATCACGGAGACGTGAAACTTGCGGCTCTTGGTCCGAAAGTGGCAATGGTTTTCGAACTTACAAAAGCAAAAAAACTTTTTTCAATTTTTTCAGAATGCTCTGAGGCTATACAATCATTCGTGACGGTTAGCACAACATAACAACCAGCTCCATGAAAACACTTCTTGTCATTAAAAAGCAGGAGTATGAGTGGCT
Source organism: uncultured Chlorobiaceae bacterium (assembly GCA_903851535.1). Classification (GTDB taxonomy): domain Bacteria; phylum Bacteroidota; class Chlorobiia; order Chlorobiales; family Chlorobiaceae; genus Chlorobium. The sequence continues at coordinate 12,922 of CAINOO010000023.1, forward strand.
TATCGATCTGTTTCCCGGCGTTCATCCTTTGCTTGTGCCGATATGCAACAAGCCTTTTATTGAATTCCTTGTAGACTTTGCGATCCTTGCTGGCAGCAATGCCCTGCGGATAGTAAGCGATGGAGTGCTTGAAGATGTAGAGCATTACTGCGAAAACGGAAGCCGATGGGGTGTTGAAATAAGCTATGGGAGTATGCGTCCTGCAGACGACACGCATACCGTCATTGAAAAAAACCGGCGTTTCTGTCTGGAGGAAAGGGTCATCATCATCAGCGGCTTCCTCTTTATCCGCTATAATAAAAAGAGTGAGTACGCATCACTTTTTGCCTCACTGCCCTCCGGAGAGTTGCTCAGTTGCCCGAACGGCAGCATCAGCCTGACAGGAACATCAACAACGAAAACAGGGACTCCCGGAACGTTACCATTTTCACTTGCCGCTCTTGACTCGATCGGCAAGTATTATGAGCTATCCATGGAAATCCTCAGCACCGGATTAACCCACTATGTCATACCCGGATACAGCAGCGAAGAAAACTGCTATATCGGAAGGAATGTCGTCATCCCCAAAAGCGCAGAAATAATAAAGCCGGTCATTATTGGCAATAATGTGCAGATCATGACCAACTCGATTATCGACAAAAACAGCGTCATCGGCAGCAACGTCATTATCGACAGGGAAAGCGTCATTTCAGGCAGTATTGTCATCGACAACACCTATATCGGCGAACATCTTGAGGTCAAAAACAAGATTGCCGCAGGCAACCTCCTTATTGATCCTCAAAGCGGCACCTCCATTGTCATGGAAGACCCTCACCTCTTGACCACCATGACACAGTCAAGAGTGGCTGGCGCACTGCTTCGACGTATAGTACACGCCGTTGGGGCCACGTTCCTGATTGTTCTGCAACTTTTGCCCTGGCTTTTGCTCCGCCCGATATTGGGTATGCAAGGGAAATGGAAAAGAAAAAGGGAGCAACACTATACAGGACTGCCAGGAAAAAATGTTACGCTGACGAACACAACCATTGAGGGCACCGGAGCGGCCAGCGCATTTGCCAAAGCACTCTCTCTTGACCGCTTTACCCTGCTCTTCAACGTGCTCATTGGCAAGCTTGCCCTTATCGGCAATCTGCCTCTGCCAGTCACCCCTGCCATTCGGCGTCTCCCGAACAGCCATGAAGGCTACCGACCGGCAGTATTCAGCTACGCAGAGGCTGAAGAGTGGCCCGAAATAGGCATTGATGCAGAGATCGTCGAACATTATTATGCTGTTCACAGTGATCCTCTGAAGGACATTGCCATGACACAAAAAGCACTTTTCCACAGAACTCATTAAAAGGATTACGTATGAATATCAGTGAAAAGACCATCAATAACTATACCATTGTCTCTTTGCAGGGCATTCTCAATGCCTCCTCTGCGCCTAAGCTGAAAACCTATATTGCGGGTATGCCGGATGAGCAATCTCTTGTAATTGACCTTGAAAATGTTGAGTTTCTTGACAGCAGCGGCCTCGGAGCATTGGTCGGAATCGCCAGAAAGAAAAAGACAAGCAGTGCGATTATGAAACTGGCAAGAATGAATGAACGAGTAAAAAAAGTATTTGAAATAACGCAAGCATATACATTATTTGATATTTATGATGATGTATCAGCCGCAGCAGAAGCTTGAAAAAAGGGGCAAACGAAAATGTAAATCGTCTAACTTATGAACCCGATAATCACCCTGACATTGCAGGCTAACCTCCGTTATGCGCGTATTGCCTCAATTTTAGCCTGTAATATTGCTGAGATTTTTGCTGATTGCACCTGCAATTCTGCTGATATTGCAGAGTTCTGTCACGCCTATGAACTCTCGGTCAGTGAAGCTTTTACGAACTCGGTGCGCTATGCAAAACCTTCGCAACCGGAAAAACAGGTAACGATACGCTTCAGTTCCGACGACAGCGCGCTTGCTGTAAGTATTATTGATACCAATCCACAATTCAATCCTGTAACCAAGGCACCGGACATCAGCAGCTATCCCGAAGGAGGGTATGGACTTTTTTTGATCCATCGACTTATGGACACGGTCTCCTACACAAGAGAAGATGACACGAACATACTGACCATGACCAAGCAGGCAACAATGACGCATGGCACATAAACCATTAACCCCACACAATGCGATGGTATCTGTTATCGTTGTCAGTTATAACACAAGAGAGATTCTCCGCAATGCTCTTCATGCGCTCTTTGAAAACAGCAAGGGTGTTGATATGGAGGTATTTGTCGTCGACAACAACTCTGCCGATGACTCTGCCGCCATGGTGCAGCACGATTTTCCCTCTATCCACCTGATTGCCAACAACGGGAATCTCGGCTTTGCAGCAGCAAATAATCAGGCATTTGCGCTGGCATCAGGCCGCTACATCATTCTTCTCAACCCTGATGCCTATATCAGGCCAGCCTCAATCGAAAACTGCCTGGCATTCATGGAACAAACTCCAAAATGCGGTCTTGCTGGCGGAAAAATCATCTCACCCGAAGGACGGCTTGAGCCAAGCGCCAGGCGATTCCCTTCGCCACTTTCAAAGCTCCTTACCCTTTCGGGGTTGAGTGGAAAATTTCCTCACTCACCTCTTCTCAATCGTCATGAGTTCGGTGGCTTCGCGCATGATCATCCTCTGGAAGTTGACTGGGTACCGGGTACATTTACCATTGTTCGCAAAGAAATGATTGATGCCATAGGTGCCTTTGACGAACGCTTTTATATCTATTACGAAGAGACCGATCTCTGTCTCCGGGCAAAAAAAGCGGGATGGAAAGTCTATTTTATCCATGATGCGGAAGTCATGCACATCGGCGGGGCGTGCAGCAAAACAAGGAAAGACAAAACTTTTGACAATAAAGCGGCACAGGTGCTGACTTTCAGAATGCGAAGCGAATGGCTCTATTATTTTAAAAACAAAGGAATTATAGCAGTACTTTCAAGCGCTGGTGTTGAGCTGCTCTGGCATGCGGCCCGCTACACGAAAAACCTGATCCTGCCTTTCGGTAATGCTGAAAACAAACGATCAGCCGCAGTTTCTGTGATCAAGCAAATTATGCAATCACTGAAGGATACGAAATTTGGAACTTTTTCACCACCATCTCCCTGGTAAGGCTGCCCATGAAACTGTTCAACAACATAAAAGCCGATCTTGCAACCTATAATGGTTCATGGAGCAGCCAGGGATTCTGGGTGATGCTGGTCTACCGTTTTGGACGATGGCGCTATACTATTAAAAACGGTATGCTGCGCAAACCCTTTTCCCTGATCTACAAACTGCTCTATAAGCTTATCCAGATAATAACCGGCATTGAACTTCCCTGCGAAGTCCCGATTGGAGCAAATTTTCGCATCGACCATTTTGGTGATATCATCATTAGCGGTTATGCCAGTTTTGGTGACAACTGCGTTCTGAGAAACGGCGTAACCGTCGGCCTGAAAAATATCGAAGAGAAGGCAGCTCCCCGTATCGGCAATAATGTCAATATCGGGGCTGGGGCAAAAATATTGGGAAATATCACCATCGGCAATAATGTCGATATCGGGGCAAATGCTGTCGTCATTTCAGCAGTACCAGATAACGCTCTTGCGGTGGGAGTTCCAGCGAGGATCATTCGCAAAAAAGAGAATTAGACAAGAAACAGGTACTCCCTGCGTCTTTACGCTCAGACACTCAGCACTCGTTATACAATGAAAAATAAATCTCTCTTGTTATCATTTTTTCATATTGCGCTCTTGTGTACGGCAATTCCCTTGCTTTTGGTGGCCTGCAGTGGTCTGTCGCCAAAAGCAACTCGTGTTCCTTCCCCTCCAGAAAGAGACTTTATGACCACTCAACCCAAAAAAGAGCAAAAATTTGCCACCGTAGAACAAATCGAGAAAATCACTCCCCTTGGCAGCTATGAGTATCGTCTCGGACCGGGTGATCTTGTCAACATCAAGGTATGGCGCAGACCGGAACTGTCACAAGAAAATATCATTGTATCGCCTGATGGCTTGATTGCCGTGCCAAGAATAGGAAGTATTAATGTTTTAAACTGCACACAGGAAGAGGTAAAGAAGCTCGTAACCGAAAAACTGACACCTCTCTACATTGAGCCTGAGGTAACTGTCTGGTTACATGAATTTCACAATAACAAGGCATTTGTTCTTGGACGTGTCGGAAAACCGGGGGTCATTAATTTTCCCGGGAAAGGAACGCTTCTTGAAGGTCTCGCTCTTGCCGGTGGCCTTCCCGATCAGGGAAAACTCACCAGATGCGCCATTATCCGGGGCAAAGAGAGCGTGATCTGGATTGACTTGCAGGACTTGCTCAAAAACGGCAACATGGCCCTCAATGCTCCGATACAAAACAACGACGTTATATTTATTCCCGAGCTTAATGATGAGGTCGTTTATGTCATGGGTGAAGTGCTCAATCCCGGTGCGATTCAATTGAAAGACGGAATGAGTATCCTGAAGGCCGTCATGCTTGCAGGTGGAATCAACAGAAAAGGAAACGCCGAAAAGGTCTTTTTGATAAGGCAGCAAAATGTTAAAGGTGACGTCATAAGGGTTGATCTCAAGAAGTTGATTGAACGGGGTGATTTCAGTCAAAACTTTGCTCTGCTGCCAGACGATATCATCTATGTAAGCTCGACAAGCATGGCAAAGTTCAATTATACTCTTGATCAATTGACTCCTGCATTACAAATTTTCAACCTCGCCACATCCGATGCTGAAACACTTGGAGTTATGCAGGAATTGCGTAAAAAGCTATGGAATCAAACCGGATTTGTAAACAGCAGTAGCAGTACGACAACAACTACCGCTACAGGCACAACAAAATAAGGACAAGTGATTCATGGGCAAAGAGGTACCTTGGGAGATCAAACTGAGGAGTATTAACCTGAAGAGGGAGCAACCACGTGAAAAAGCCTCATTTACTTATTATCCCGTCAGTTCCTGTATGGCAGCAGGGCAATGTCCTCATTTTTGACCGTAAATTTTACGATGGCATGGCACTGTATGTGCAAAAGTGGCCTGGAAAAGTGAGTTGCCTTATGGAAACCACGACCTCTCAGCTCCCCGAATTTGGTGCTACAAAAAAAACAGCCAGCGAACTCCCCTTTCGCTGCATCACCATTGGACAGGGTGAAGTCGTCAATACAGAACATCTGAAGGGAGTCTCTCTGGTTCTTGCCTCAGGCGATGCGCACAATCAACTGCACATAAGCGGCCTATGCCGCAAAGAAAAAATAAAATGCGTTTATGTCATTGAGTACATACCTGAAACCCGATATCAAATAGCATCGTTGAGCACCAGAAACCCTTTGGTCAAGCTGCGCAGATTTTTTTACATCTGGCATCATGAAAAAAAACGGGTTGCCGCATTTCAGCTTGCCGATGCTCTTCAGTCCAATGGAACACCGGCTTATTACGAATACAAGGACATTAAAAACAACTTGTTATACTTCGATACACGTGTCGATAACCAACACAGTATCCTCGATACCGATCTTGAAAAAAGATTGGATTACCTCTCTCAGTGCAAGCCCCTCCGTCTTGCTTTTTCCGGTCGCCTGATTCAGATGAAAGGTGCTGATCACTTGATCACTCTGGCCCGCATGTTGAAAAAAGAGGATATTCCCTTCCACATGACCATTTATGGTACTGGAGAGCTGGAAACGGAGATGAAAAGGAATATTCTGCAGCACAAGCTTGAACATTACGTATGCATGCCGGGTGCTGTGGATTTTTATACCGAACTTATTCCCGATCTCAAACAAAAAGTTGATTTATTTATCTCTCTTCATCGGCAAAGCGACCCGTCCTGCACCTATCTGGAGACCTTGTCGTGCGGTTTGCCTATTGTGGGGTATAAAAACAAGGCTTTTGCCGGATTGTTGGCGTTGGCTGATATTGGATGGGGATCAAAATTAAACGATCTCAATGAGATTAAAAACATTATTATCGATCTCAACAACAACAGGACTGTTATTTCGGAAAAGTCCAGAAGAAGTATTTTGTTTTCACGACTACACGATTTTGAAACAACATACAATAAAAGAGTTGCTCACCTCTTGTCAACGCTTGAACAATAATAACAACCCTGTCACATGAACGAGATTATCAACATAGTATTTGCTACGGACAAGAACTATATCCAGCACTTGTGTGCCGCGTTGGTATCACTCCTGGAAAACAACAAAAATCTTTCCATTGATATCTATATTATCAGCAGTGGCATGTCAAAAAAAAGCCGCAGAAACATAGAAGAAATTACGAAAAAATATACCTGCCGGGTCAAACACATCATTCTTTCAGATGAACTTTTTGCTACGTTGGCCATAACCCATCCCTATTATCCAAAAGGGATATATTATCGGTTGCTGATTCCGGAACTTATTGACACAGAAAAAATACTTTATCTCGATTCTGATATTATTGTTAATGGCTCTATAAAAGAATTATATGAACAGGAGCTTGATAATTATTATGTCTGCGCCATTGAAGATCCTGGTTTTGACCGGCATGATCAATTAAAGATGAACAAAACTGCAAAATATTTTAATTCCGGAATGATGCTGATAAATTTAGCGCTCTGGAAAAAATCAGGACTGCAAAAAAAAGTTATTGATTTTATTGAAAATAATCCACAGTCAATCTGGTTTCCGGATCAATGCGGCCTCAATTCGATTATCAATGGTCAATGGAAGAAAGTTCCGTTAAAGTATAATCAGCAATCGTCAATATTCAGCCCTTCTTTTGAAGAAAAATTCGATTGCTTTGACAAAGCTGAATTAGAAGAGGCAAAAAAAAATCCCGTCATTATTCATTACACCAGCGGTTCAAAACCATGGCATTCAACAAATACCCACCCCTATAAATATCTTTATTGGAAATACTTGAAGATGACCAGATACAAACACGCAATATACTCGGATCTGATGCCGTTAACTCTTTTGAAATCAATGGTTCCTGCTGATTTGAAAAAACAAATCAAATCACTCATAAAGAAACTTCTGCACCAGTAACAATTTTATTGACAAGACAATACAGAAACATGGCGAATTTTATACACACACTGGTTATCACTCATCCTGCAAGTCCCGCCTACATCACTGCCGCTATTACAAAGAAATCAGGAAGAGATGCTGCAATACTTCTACCCTTTAAACTGAAAAAGGGCTGACTATGCTCAAGGAAAATGCTCTCAGAGACGCTCTTCCTTTTGGAAAGCCCTCGAAATCTTTTGACATTGTCGGGTTTATCAAACGCTACGGTCTTTACATGCTGGTTTTTGGCCTCTTCTTTTTTACCATTACAACGCCCTTTGTTTTTGTTGTCAAGAAGCCATTCTATGAAGTTCATGCTTTCATGAAAATAGACCCCGTTATAGCAACATTGATCACTCAAAAAGAAGAGACATCAATTATCAACTATTATGATCAATTTGCCAATACGCAGGCTCACTCGATGAAGACGTTTGAGATTCTCCAAAAAACTGTAGAAAAACTGACACCTCGCGAAAAAGGTTCATTACTTCCACTCGGCCTTCCTTCAGATAAATGTGCAGACATTCTTGAAAATGTTATTATTATCAGGCCACTTCAGGGAACCCACCTTATAGAGATCGTTGCTTCAGGCACCAAACAGGAGGGGCTTGCTCCTCTTGTCAATAAGTTGATGAGGGTCTACCTCGATAAAGTGCGCTCCAGCAGTTCAGAGTCGGAGCAGGATCAATTGAATTCTCTGCGTATAAAAAAAGAGTTGATACAGAATCAAATGAATGCCTATGAAAAAAGTCTTGATGAGCTTACCAGAGATATTTCCACGGCATCATACTCTGAGTCATTTAACATGGCATCAAAAAACAGTGAGGAGCTTCAACGGCAGTATGACAATGCTTTCACGGATCATCTTAAGGCAATGAATAATTATTGGGCAGTTGAACAGGTAAATCGTGAATTACAATCACTTTCATTAGACCCTCTGGTTGATGAAATAGTGATGAACGATCAATCACTTCACTTTACGAGTTCCTGGACCTACCAGCAGCTTCAGGAGATGAGGAGTACAACCGACGGGCTAACCGAAGCAAATCCTGACCGTATCTACGTTGAAAAACGCATGAACGCCATGCAGCAATACGAAAAGAAACAGCGAAAGGAGCTTCGAAATACCGCAAATGGTATCACTCTTGGAAAAAGAAAGCTCGAAATGCAAAAATCCCTGATACAGGCTAAATACGATTTTGAGAAATCAAAAAAAACAGTCGATTCTCTTAAAACCGAGCTTGAAAAAAATATCAAAGAATCGCAAAGAATCTCCATAGGCATTCATAAAGGGGAATATCTCTCAGCCTCATGGAAACACAATCAGGATCTGCTCGATATGCTTGAGCGCAGAATCGCTGAAATCGAAATTGAACGAAAAGCTCCATTACGGGTAAGCATTGAGTCACTGGCAAGGGAACCAAAATTTCCCGTTAGCTCCAACACAAACAAGCTTCTGATGATGCTTTTTGGAGCCGCATTCTGCGTTGTTTGCGGCCCTTTTATTGTTTATGAATTCCTCGACAACACGATTCGTCGTCCAGAAGATATCAAGCAGGCTTTGGGCTACATGCCAACACAAACAATTGTCAAAGTACAAAAAAAGAAAGGCGATGCCCAGGAGCTGAACCTTGGAACTGATGAATTTCAGGTACAGGCAATAGGAACACTCTGTACCAGATTTTTCCGTGAAAAGGATAAAAACAACAGTCGAATCATTCTCTTTACCGGTCTCGAAAAAGGAGTAGGAGCATCCTCCATTGCTTTCAGTTGCGCAAAAGCGCTTGCCAAAGTTGCACCAAAAGTGCTCTGGATCGATGGCGATATTGACGCATCTGATGTTGAATCATTGGACGATTTTATTCCCGATTTACCTGGACTTCGAGACTTTCTCAACAGCAGTAACCCGTGGAAAGAGTATGTCATTTCTACACCTGGAGACAATATCGATATCCTCTATGCAGGTAATGCCACAAAAAAACTTATTCCTCTGCAGCGGGTAAGGGAACTTCTTTGTGATGCAAAAAAAGAGTATGACTTTGTCTGTATTGATGCCCTGCCCGTACTCAAGAGTAACCTTACCGAACACTTTGCGATCTCGTCAGATATTATTGCGCTGATTTGTCTTGGAGAGAGTTCCACATTCAACAATCTGAAAGAAGCCGCTGAACGGCTTATCCGGCTGGAAGTTCCTGCCATCGCACCTGTCCTTAACTTTGGCGGCAATAAACAGACCTTGTCACTCGACGAATTGTTTGATAATCCACCAGCTATTCTTCACAAAATTTTCCCCAAAAAGTTAAAAGAGTTTATTAAAAATTCACCGTCCACTCTTGAACTGATTGATAACATTTCAAAACCATTCAGAAATTTCCGGAAATCAAAAAAATCAGCATAAGATGATCATCTCAGCAACAGAACCGGACTGGAAACGGGAAAAAAAAGTTCCCGGAGGTTATGAACCCGCAAAATATCTTCTTTCAGCACTTCGCAACTATCAGCGGCTCAAACTGAAAACAGATCCCTGGTCAAAAATGCTCTCTCCATTTTTTGTACTGCTCCACCGATTCTGGAGTGCTGTCAGTGGAGCCGACATTCCCCTCAACTGCAAAATAGGCGGTGGGTTGATGATGCCTCATCCAAACGGCATCGTCATCCACCCTGAAGCGGAAATTGGTCCCAACTGCCTGATCTTTCAACAGGTCACTATCGGTGCTGGTCTAAAACCCGGCCTTCCTATCATAGAAGGGCATGTTGATATCGGTGCAGGAGCAAAAATAATCGGGAACATCCGCATAGGTGCACATGCCCGGATTGGAGCCAATGCCGTCGTTCTTCATGATGTGCCAAGCGGAGCCACAGCCGTAGGCATACCCGCAATAATTCATTAATACAGATAACTATGGGTGGTGCTCCTGGAAATATTCTGGTTCCGGTTACCCTGTTCGGGTTCCCCGCCATCGTCATGTACCTTTTTAAAAAGCTTGAACATCGCCAGGCTGCCGCAACAGCTTATGTTGCTGGATGGATGTTTCTGCCATGTGCCGAGTTCAACATTTTCCTCCTTCACCATACAAAAACAACCGTCATTGCCATCGGTATTCTCTTAAGTGTCAATTTTTTTGACAAGGAGAGATTTTCAAATTTCAAGTTTTGTATGTCCGATATTCCAATGTTACTGTGGTGCACAGCCCCCTTTTTCTCTTCAATCTTTAACGATCTCGGACCCTATGACGGTCTCTCACAAACCCTCTATCAGACAATACAATGGGGATTGCCCTACTATATCGGACGAATTTATTTTAATGAGCCCGATTCGCTGAAAATCCTTGCGTTCACCATTGTGCTTGGCGGAATAATCTATATACCCTTCTGCTGGGTTGAGATGATCATAAGCCCTCAACTGCACCGCATGACCTACGGTTTTCACCAGCACAATTTCCTTCAGACTCTCAGGGATGGAGGAGGATTCCGGCCAATGGTTTACATGGATCACGGTCTTATGACTTCAATGTGGATGATGCTTGCTATTTTTCTTGGAAGTTGGCTATATTACTGCAAGTGTTTGCCAAAAAAGATTTTTTCAGTAAACACCGATTACGTCCTGATCATGCTGGTCATCACCTTCGTCATGATGCAGTCGCAGGGGGCCATCGTTCTGCTTGCTATAGGCCTTATGGTTCTCTATTTTTCAAACAAATTAAAAAAAATCACGCTGTTGGTGATACTTTTGATTCCTCCTTATCTCTATATTTACACAAGAGTAAATGGCATCTGGGATGGACGGAACCTTTCCGATTTTGTAGCTGAAAAATTCAGTCCCGTCAGAGCACAGTCGTTACAGTTCCGCTTCGACAATGAAACAGTTCTGATTGTCAAGGCAATGGAGGGTACCATTTTTGGATGGGGCGGGTTTGGACGTTCGAGAGTTTTTGATAAAAAAGGAAGAGATCTCACTGTCGCTGACGGGCTGTGGATCATCACCCTTGGGCAGAACGGTATCTACGGTTTGATGTTGCTGGTTTTCAGTATTCAACTGCCCGCCATTCTCTTCATGTTACGCTTCAAACCTGGAGAGTGGAATAAAATATCACTTGCGGGGCCTGCTGTTATGGCCATCTTTCTTGCACTCTCGATGATCGACAACCTGCTTAATGCCATGATCAATCCGATTTATACCCTTTTCAGTGGCGCTCTGACAGGAATGGCCCTCAATAATAGCCTGATACTGGATGGTGGTACGGAAACGAAAGAACTTCAACAGGTTGCAGCAACAGCACTACCAGCAACACGCTTTATTGCCGGATAGCCCTGAACGTCTTTACTGCACCGTGTGACAAAAACATTCAAAACCTGTCAACATTTTAACATCAATTAACCATGAAGCCTTATCACTCAAGACTCTTAAGCTTCTGGCTCTTGCTCCTGGCAATACTTTTCCTCGCCAGTTTTCTGACTGCCACAGCGATTTTCCATGTGCTCAATATTGATGTCATTTTCCACATACTTCTCTACAGCACTCTCTCATTTCTTCCGATGCTTATATTCCGCAAACGAAAGACAGCCTTTCTGCTGTCACTTGCCGTGGCACCATTGAGCTTTTTTTTTGAGTTTTTGCACGGCCAAGAAAGCGGCTGGGGATTCGAGTGGTTTGACGCTTTTGCCAATAATATTGGCATCATGGCTGGCATTACGGTAGGCCTTTTTGTGCGTCTGAAAAAACATTTTGAAAATGAATCGGCAAATATCAATCCCCTATAGGAAAACCCCATAACGCACAGCAAAATAGAAAAGCATGCATCTGACAGAATTGGTAACACTGGGAGTGAGCCATACCCGCAACGCCGTTGCCGAAGCGATTTATCTTAAAACAAAAATAGATGTTACACGCCCCATAACCTTTCATGCCCTTGTCAATGAGCGTTGCAACTGCAAATGTCGCCACTGCGAATACTGGCGTCAGGATGAATATATCCCGGAACTCACTATCGAAGAGTGGAAAAAGAGCCTTCTGAGCATAAAGGATTTTACAGGATCCTTTGCAGTGAACTTCAGCGGAGGTGAGCCTTTTTTAAAAAAAGGGTTTCTTGAACTGCTCGTTTTTTGCAGAGATCATGATATTCGTGCGGGAGTTACAACTAACGGAGCGTTATTGAGCGAAAAAAATGCGGCAACCATTGTAGCAGCAAGACCTTTCAATATCAATATTTCCTGTGACTCCCATCTCCCCGGGGTTCATGACTATATCAGAGGCATGAATGGCTTGTTCGACAAAATAACAAAGGGCATCGCCCTGCTGCAGCAGGAACAGGCAAGGCAAAAGATAACCTTTCCGATTATCATAAAGCCCACCATCATGTCGCTGAACTTCCGGGCACTACCAGAAATCGTCGAATGGGCCATGAGTATTGGAGCAACAGCGATAAACTTTCAACCGCTCGGAAGATGGAGTCGTGAAACCTATGATGAACTCTGGATTGAAGAAAAGGATTGGCCGGAACTTGATCGTTCAATGGAAAAATTGATCGCCATGAAACGCTCAGGGGCACCTATTATGAACAGTGAGGAAGTTCTTGGACTGGTCACAGAAAGCTTCCAGGAAAAAAAAGCATCACCTGAACACATGCCCTGCCGGATTGGCCTGCAGGAGTTTTATATTCGCCCTGACGGCGATGTCAAATTATGTTTTCACTTTCCCGCCATCGGCAACACAACAAAGCTGTCAGCAAAAGAGATATGGAGAGGCTCCCAGGCTCAAAAAATCCGGGAGGCCACCATCAAATGCGATAAATTGTGCTTGCTGACATGCCTTTCGCACAAATCACTGACGAACAAATTCAGCCAGGCGTTGACCATTCTTTCCCGTCAGAAAAAAACCAACCATCTTCATTAATCTGACAATGATTACCAACAGCCCTCATACGGGAGAACGTGTACAACTGCCTGATATCGACTGTGTCCTTATAGGGGTTAACTGCAGCAAAACGTTGGGCAGTTGTCTTGCATCAATCATTTCAGCCGATTACCCGCGTGAAAAGTTACATCTCTACTATGTGGATGGAGGCTCAAGCGACAAGAGTATTGCCATAGCAGAAAACTATGAAGGAGTTAAGGCAATAGCGCTCAACCTTGCATACCCGACCCCTGGAGCAGGGAGAAACCATGGATGGAAGGAGGGCTCTTCACCATTGGTACAATTTCTGGATTCTGATACGCTGCTTGATGCCGGGTGGTTACGCAAGGCGGTCAATGCCATGAATGACGAACGAGTGGGAGCGGTGCTTGGATTTCGCAAAGAGATGCACCCTGAGCACTCTGTTTATAACTGGATTGGGGATCTCGAATGGGGCAGGGCTGTCGGCAAATCAGACTGTTTTGGGGGTGATGTCCTCATTCGCCGTCAAGCTCTTGAAAAAACAGCCGGTTATGACGAGATTCTGGTCGGTGGGGAAGATCCTGAACTCAGCCGGAGAATTATCAGAGCCGGATGGGAAATAATCCGGCTTGATGCCCTTATGACAAGGCATGATCTCGCCATGAAAACTCTTAAACAGTACCTTCGCCGGGCATTCCGTTCAGGATATGGCTTTGCAGCCGTAAGAAACCGGGAAGCAAAAGCGGGGACATCCTTCTGGAAATATGATTTTCTTAAAATAGTCATTAAAGGCGGAGGGTTTCTCGGCTGCTGGACGCTCTCTTTTTTACTTTTACTATCAGGATATCGTGCACAGACAACAACTGTTCTTGCGCTGTTTTTGCTCGCCTTTGGCATAACCATGCTGCTTTCGCCCCGTCTGTTCAGGATTAACAAGTTCATGCATGAAGACAATCTGAACAGAAGGGAGGCGAAAAGATATGCCTGGCACTGTTCGGTAGTGGTTCTTCCGCAACTCTTCGGAATTATCCGTTTTTATGCAGGCAAATTTCTTGACAAGCCATTAAAAAACCGACGCAGCACTCTTAAAACAGGCCTTTCAACACCCTCCACATGACAGCAAAAGCCATAGCCTATCTTTGCAGCCAGTACCCTGCAATTTCGCACACCTTTATCTACCGGGAAATCGAGTCACTCCGAAAAGCCGGAATAACAGTGCATACGGCATCCATAAGGCAGCCGGAAAACCTTGCTGTCATGACTCCTGCGGAACAAGAGGAGGCGAATCGTACCCTCATGGTTCTTTCGATGCCGTTCCCCTCGATGCTCGGCGCACACTGGCACTGTCTGAAGAAAAATCCTGCCGGATACCTGCGCATGGCAGCAGAGGCATTGCGGCTGCTGACCAGTGGACCGAAAAGCCCGCTTAAAGCCGTTGCCTATTTTACCGAAGCTGGTATTCTCCTGCGGTGGCTTCACCAACACAACATTACCCACATTCACGAACACTTTGCAAACCCTACCGCCATCGTAGCAATACTGATGAAAAGCTATGGCGGCGTAAGCTACAGCATCTCCGTGCATGGCCCAGATATTTTTTATACGGTCGATTCGGCCATGCTTGCTGAAAAAATCCGCAAAGCCGCCTTTGTGCGCTGTATCAGCTATTACTGTCTGAGCCAGATCATGCGCATCAGCGCACCAGCAGCCTGGCAAAAACTCCACATCGTTCGCTGCGGAGTCGATCCTGAACTCTATACTCCAAGAGCAGAACCAGGCAACGCCATACCACACCTTCTCTGCGTCGGCAGACTGGTTGCAGCAAAAGGGCAATATATCCTGCTCAAATCTTGTGCACTCCTGAAAAAAGAGGGTCTTCAATTTCAATTAACCATTGTTGGTGATGGCCCTGACAGAGCTGTTCTGGAAAAAGCTGCCACATCATTAAATCTCGACGGCTCGGTCACCTTTACCGGTGCGCTCGGACAGGATAAGGTCCGCGACGTTTATGAACGGGCCGATCTCTTTGTGCTTGCGAGCTTTGCCGAAGGCGTCCCTGTCGTACTGATGGAGGCCATGGCAAAAGAAATTGCCGTTATTTCAACCCGTATAACCGGCATACCGGAGCTGATTGAACACGAAAAAGATGGACTGCTTGCAACGCCTGGAGACGAAGCGGATCTTGCCAGCCAGATCCGAAAACTCCTTGCCAACCCCCAACAACGACGAGAACTTGGAACCGCAGGCAGAAAAAAAGTTATTGCGCTCTATAACCAGCATACCAATAACCAGGGTATGGCTACCCTTTTCGAGAAGGAGGAGCTGACAGCATGATAATAATCGAAATTCTACTCAAATGTACGCTCATCCTGCTGGCCTTGCCAGCAGGATATCTGCTGATGACGACCTTCGCCGCATACCTCTTCAAAAAAGAGGGCTACGGCGAAAACCGCCTACTCTCCATTGGCGTACTGATCCCCGCCCATAACGAAGAGGAGGGAATCAAGCGCACGGTTAACGCTATCCTCGCATCTGATTACCCTGCTGACCGATTTGAAGTGTACGTTATTGCCGACAACTGTACCGACAATACCGCACAACAGGCCCGTACTGCAGGAGCTATTGCCTGCGAACGCTTCGACCAGGTCAGCCGGGGAAAGGGCCAGGCTCTCGACTGGTTTTTGAAAAATCATGAGCATCTCTATGGCCACACAGACCTTATCACCATTATCGATGCCGATGTTGCGCCCGATAAACAGTACCTTCGAGAAATCAGCGCAACGCTCAGTGATCCCTCTATTCAGGCCGTTCAAGCCTATAACGGTGTCAGTAACCCGGATGCAGGATGGCGACCGGCACTGATCGACGCAGCCTTTAACGTCTTCAATCATCTGCGCATGGCCGGTTCCGCAAGGCTGTCAGGGAGTGCTGTCCTGAAAGGCAATGGCATGGCCTTCCGTACCAGCCTTCTCCAGCGATATGGCTGGCCATGTCACTCCATTGTCGAAGACATGGAGTTCACCCTGCGTCTGCTTCAGGATAACATCAGCGTTCATTATAATCCCGACGCAGTTATCCGCAGTGAAATGGTGACCTCCTCAAGCAGCGCATCAACACAAAGAAGCCGATGGGAAGGGGGGCGTTTCATGCTTGTGCGAAAAATGGCGGGCCCGCTGCTCAAACTTTTTGCATCAACAGGCAATGCTCGCTTCCTCTATGCCCTTGCCGAACTGGCAACTCCCCCGCTCTCCCTTCTCGTCATGCTCTTCACGGTTGCAACAGCAGGAGCCTTGCTGGCGCTCAAAGGTGTATGGCTCATGCTTGCCGCATCATTCTGGCTGATTCTGATCTTCTACGTTATATCGGGGCAGATCCAGCGCCACGCACCGCTCTCCACATGGCTTTACCTCGCAGCAGCACCACTCTATGTACTGTGGAAAATCCCACTCTATCTTGCAATGGTTGTTCATAAAAAAAGTAATACCTGGGTCAGAACAACACGAGAGCCTCAAAAAAAGTAACACAATAGAACAGCAAACAATCTTGTGGGCGCAAAAACATGAATACTGTCGATACCCTTATCATCTCTTATTTCAATAGTTACGCTCACATATCACAGCATTTTGATTTCCTGATATGGGAAATTTCTGAAAATCATTTCCTGAAAGGGGCGATCCCGATTTCATTACTCTGGTTCTTCTGGTTCAACTATACAAAGGGAAATAATGACCCCGGATTGCCTCTTATACGCAAAAAAGTAATGCTCACGCTGCTTTCATGCCTTGCTGCGATTTTCATAGGACGATTCCTGGCCCTGACGCTTCCATTCAGACCAAGGCCAATACAAAATATTGGTCTGCATTTTGTAATTCCTTATGGTCTTGGTTACCGCTCGTTCGGTGGCATGAGCTCTTTTCCAAGTGACCATGCAACATTCATGTTCAGTCTTGCAACGGGAATATGGCTGATAGCAAAAAAAATCGGAGCAGCGACCGTATTTTACGTCATACTGGTTGTTCTCCTTCCGAGAATTTACCTGGGATTGCACTATCCTACAGACATTTTCGCAGGCGCAGTTATTGGCATTTTGATTACACTCATTCTGCATAAAAACAATACAATCAACACGCTGGTTGTAACGCCACTCATCGCCTGGTCTGAAAAATATCCAGCGCTTTTTTATATGCTTTTCTTTCTGACAACTTTTGAGATGGCCTCTATATTTGACGATATCAGAATTCTCTACCATGTTACCATGCAAATTATAACGGCATCGGTTGGATGAAAAAGCCACTATATTATAATCCTCAAAACTAACCCTTGCCCAAACAGAGCAGTTTAAGGAACAGTAATGATTTTTGGACATCTGCCTGCTGGCTATATTATGTCAAATATACTCTGGGAAACGTCTGATAAAAAAACTTCATTTTACAAAACATTTCTGTTTTGGGGCATGTTTGGTGCAATTGCTCCCGATACCGATTTACTTTATTCCCTCCTGATTGATCATGCCTATCATCACAGCTACATCACTCATTTCCCGATTTTCTGGATTTCCCTGCTGCTGATTGCACTCTTATGGTTACGAATCGACAAGACCCGGAGGAATGTTGCGGCATCATGTTTTATTTTTACACTGAACGCCCTTGTTCATCTGATACTCGATACCGTTACCGGCCATATCCTCTGGTTGGCACCATTCAGCAACCAACATTTTTCACTGATAACTGAACGATCGGAAGGAGCGCATTATTTCACCCAATGGGGATTCGCTCTTGAACTTTTCCTGATTTTTTTGGCTCTTTGTGTGTGGCTCAAGAGCTCCGGCAGAGACGTATAACACAACAAATCAATCGCATGACAACACTCCCTGTCAACAGAAACAGCCCTATCGACACACTCAGAGGCTTCGCCTGCATTCTTCTGGTTGCCTACCATGTTATTGGCCCCTTTCCTGACAGCGGCCTTCAGATAAAGGAGGGAGTGCTGAAAGATGTCAATGCGCTCCTGTTCTATATTCGCATGCCGATCTTTACCTTTCTTTCAGGCTTTGTCTATGCCTGGCGACCATTTGCATTTGGCTGGAAAACCTTTGTAGCCGGTAAAATACGACGTCTGATCATCCCGATGCTTTTTGTCGGTACACTCTTTGCGCTCGTACAAATTGTTACCCCCGGAACAAACTCCAGAATAACCGACTGGCGTTTTTTGCACCTCCTTCCTGTAGCTCACTACTGGTTCATTGAATCGCTTTTTCTTCTCTTTCTCCTTCTCATCCCCCTTGAACACTTCAGGGTTTTGCATAACAGGAAAAGCTTTGCCCTCCTCTTTGTCATTGCCGCAATCCTTTATGTCACCAATTCAGGAACGCCATGGTTGTCGATTGCCGGTACCATCTACCTCTTTCCCTACTTTCTCGCCGGTCTCTACTGCTCCCGTTTTCCGATGCAGTTCAAAAACCAAAAAGCACTCGGCTATCTGCTCCTCACGGCTCTCCTGCTTTTTCTTCTTTTCTACGCTCAACAATATGGCGGGCAACGACGCTCACTCAATGCGCTCATCATCGGCACCACGTTCTGCATTGCGCTGTACTTTATAAAAGTCAAGTCTCCATTTCTTGCGAGTATTGGCATCTACTCCTACTCCATCTACCTGTTTCATGTTTTTTTTACGGCTGCATCGAGAATTTTTTTCAGAAAAATTGGCATGACCAACATTTGGTGGCTTTTTATTCTTGGCCTCGTCTTTGGACTCATCGGACCGATTCTTCTGGAGCAGATTGCCTCAAAATACAACCTCTCACGCATTCTGCTCCTTGGCAAACGACCAATAAAAAAGAGTTGAACAATGGGAGGAGCAGCGCCCTCCTTCCATGCTGAACACAGCACCCAAAAGCAGCCATTATGAAACGCGCTGGATAAAGGTCACACCCGAGAGCATCAGGTTTACAGAAGATTCTGCTCAAGATTCTGCAAGAGAGAAAATTTAACCTATATTTCTATCGCTTTGCGGCCACAGAACAAATACAAACCCATCCCGTAACTGCGGATCATCATGCAAAATCAAAGCAATGCACACAAAAAACTTGCCGGAAACGCCTTGTCCGGCATGGTCGCCACGATTATTTACATGGTAAGCCGTATTCTCTTGACACCCTATATCCTGCACTTTCTCTCGCTGGCTGAATTCGGGTTATGGTCTCTCTCCTTTATCATTCTTTCCTATGCCGGGATGGGAGGGTTCGGAGTCAACAGCACCTATATCCGATACTCTGCCCGATTCCTTGCCGAAGGGAGAGAGAGTGAAATAAGCAAGCTGCTCTCAACCGGCATAGCATATATGTTGACATTCAGCCTGCTTTTTTGCTCACTCCTCTATGTGATGATGCCGTTTATTCTTCACCAATTTCACATAGGAGCGTCACAACAGGAACTGGCCTCAACCATATTTATTGGGACAGCAATTGTCTTCAGTCTTGAACTTACTTTGGGGGGGCTTGCCTTTATCATCAATGGAATGCATGAATTTGCAAAAGAAAAGATCATATCAACCATTGCCGGACTTTTTGAAATTGTCTTTATTCTTCTTTTTCTTGCTCTTGGATCAGGAGTAAAGGGACTGCTCTACGCTTTTGCCTTACGACTTATCATGGCAAGTGCCCTCTGCTGGAAAGTTGCCCGTACCCTTTTGCCATCGTTGACCATATCATGGAAACTGGTAACTCGTGAACACTTTCGTCATTTTATAGGGTTTGGCGGCAAAGTTCAGGTTCTCGGCATTATGGGCATTTTTCTTACAGCAATTGACCGGATGTTTATTACCGCCATATCAGGACTTGCATCCGGCGGCATGTTTGAACTGGGACGCAAGCTCCCCTCAACCGCTGGCGGTATTGCCAATTCTGCTTTTGCCCCCTTTTTATCTACAGCAGCCCATCTGGATGGCTCCTGGGCAGGAGTGCAGAGCAATAGCGTGGGAGACAGAATTCAAACCTATATGAAAATAGCGTTAATGGCCATGCTGTTCGCCATTGTGCCAATCTTTTTTTTACCGGTTTTTCAGCATTATTTACCGATATCTCCTGTTGCCATGGCGTCAGTCGTTGCAGCACTTTTTTGCTCTCTTTTTTTTCTGCTTAACCGTGAACAGAAAAACAGTAACTATCTCGACAGTGATGAACTGAAGGAGCTCTATCTCAACGGAATCCGGTTTACCAACATTATAAGCTCAACACTTTTTGTTTTTCTTGTCTTTATGGCCCATCCCCTTATTGACGGATGGGTTGGCCCAAAATACTCTGAGGCTGCCACGGTCATGATCTTTCTTTCAATAGGTTACGCCGTTCAGCAATGTACCGGTCCGGTCAATATGATTTTTCGGGGTATAAACAGAACCGGAAAAGAGCTGGAGTATATGCTTGTCCAGGGTTTATTGATGCTCATCTGGATTCCGGCTGCAATACTTGCATACGGTTTGTCGGGTGCTGCTGCTGCCATAGCTCTCAGCTCAATAAGCAGTACTTTGTTTCTTTTCTGGCGAAGCGGCTATACCTTTCAGGTGAGAACCAGGGAATTTGTTGTACGTTCTCTTCTTCCTGCGCTGGTACCTGTTCTTCCGGGCAGCTTCTTCTATGCCGTTACGGTACTCTTTCCTGTTACAGGCCGTATCCCCATAATAGTGCAGATCCTTGCCTGCGGTATCGGATATGTACTGATGACCATCGCACTGTTTTGGGTTATGGTCTTGAATGATGACGAAAAAAAACAGGCTATCGCCTTATTACCATTTTCCGCTTCCAGAAAAAATGTGCAGAGTTCGTGACAGAGAGAAAATATTGTTGCAGAGTTCGAACTTTATTGATTTCTTGTAACACGATTTTCATCAATGCTTTTTTTAGTTCTCTACATCAATGTTAGCCAAGCGAATCATACCCTGTCTCGATGTTCGCGACGGCAGGGTGGTAAAAGGAATAAACTTTGAAGGGTTGAGAGATGCTGGTTCCATCCTCGAGCAGGCACGCTTCTACAACAATGAACTGGCCGATGAGCTTGTGTTTCTTGATATTTCAGCATCACTTGAATCGCGCAAAACAACACTTGAAGAGGTACTGAAGGTCTCCGGAGAGGTTTTTATTCCTCTCACCGTTGGCGGCGGAATCAGTTCGGTTGAGCGGGCCCGTGAGGTCTTTTTGCACGGTGCCGACAAGGTGTCAGTCAATACCGCAGCGGTCAACGATCCCTTTCTGATTTCACGAATTGCAGAAAAATATGGTTCCCAGGCCGTTGTGGTTGCTATCGACATCAAGAACGCCGGAGATGATTACTTTGTCTACACGCATTCCGGGAAAAATCAAACCTGCTATGAAGCTCTCGAATGGGCACATAAGGTTCAGGAACTTGGTGCCGGTGAAATTCTTTTGACCAGCATGGATCGGGATGGCACCAAAGAGGGGTATGACAACGATATTCTCAGCAAAGTATCGACCTCCGTGCATATTCCCGTCATCGCATCCGGAGGAGCGGGGAATCTTGAACACCTCTATGACGGATTTACGAAAGGTCACGCTGACGCAGCACTTGCCGCATCAATCTTCCACTTCCGGCAACACTCAATCCTTGAAGCAAAGGAGTACCTGCGGGAGAGAGGCATCCCTGTCCGGATCTGACCAGGCTGTCAACCAACCTCTTCCATCAGTCGCTTGCGAATATCAGCCAACTCCTTATGGCGTTGCTGAGATGCTTCAGGATATGACAAACCCATAGTCGTGAGGGTGTGAAAAATAATGTTTGAAACCATCAGCCGGGCATTCTGCTTGTCGTCAGCAGGAACAACATACCAGGGAGCATGTTTACGGCTTGTTGCACCGATGCAAGCCTCATAGGCGTGCATATATTGCTTCCAGTACTTTCGCTCTTCAACATCGGCGGTACTGAATTTCCAGTTCTTTGCAGGAGCATCTATCCGATCCAGAAACCGCTTTCGCTGCTCCTCTTTCGACAGGTGAAGAAAAAACTTAACAATCCTTGTCCCGTTTCGATGGAGGTGGCGCTCCATATCGACAATCGATTCATAACGGTTTTCCCAAACCTTGCCATCATTGATCAACTCATCCGGGATACCCTGCATGAGAAGTATTTCTGGATGCACACGAACAATAAGTACCTCCTCATAATAAGAACGGTTAAAGATCCCGATATGACCCCGCTCCGGCAGACAACTGTTGCTTCTCCAGAGAAAATCATGCACCAGCTCATGGGCAGATGGATGCTTGAAACTGAACACCTGGCACCCCTGGGGATTGATCCCTGACATCACATGCCTTATTATCCCATCTTTGCCAGCAGCATCCATCGCCTGAAAAATCAGTAAGAGCGCATAGCGGTTATCAGCATAATGCACCTGCTGCAGCTTGCTCAACTGCGCAACATGATCGGCCATTAACTCTTTATACTCTTTTTTTGAACGATAGACCGGATCAACAAGCGTAGGACGACTGTCGAGATTGACACGCTCGCCTTCACGGATCCGGAGAGTTTCATGATCAAAATGCATAGGCATAGTTTTCAGAGAGTGGTGTCAAACAGATCCTGCTACAACAGTGTAACACCTTTCCAAACCATTGGCAAAATGTAAACAACCATCCAACTTATTTCAAAAGCAGTTCGTTCGTCAAACATCCTGCGCTTGACAAGAAAACAGGTCTCCCTCTTTGTTGATTTTAAGCAAAAATTAAGCTTTATCTCAGACTTCTTTAAGAATCTCCCTGCTACATTAGAAGCAGTGAAAACAACTCGATCGAACTGAAAACAACGCACAAAAACACTACAGAAACGAATATGGCACAAACGCTTAAATTTTGGGCAACACCTCTTGCATTCGGAGCATTTACTATTTCTGCGGTCACTGGCCTCCTGATATTTTTTGATATTGAAATCGGTGCAATAGAGCCCGTTCACAAGTGGCTAAGCTGGCTTCTTGTCACCGGTGTTATGCTTCACCTTGTTTCGAACTGGAAGCAGTTTACCCTATTTTTCTCAAAAAAACCTGCCTTGGGAATCATTGGCGCTGCACTCATCGTCACCGTCGCATCCCTTCTGCCAATCTTCGGTGAAGATGAAAAAGAGGGTGGAAAAGAACACAACGGGAAAGCTGTAACGCAGCTCCTTGAATCATCATCACTTGAGACCGTAGCGCTGGTTACAAAAACCACGCCGAAACTCCTTGTTGAACAACTCGAAAAAAACGGTATCATGGTCAAGAATGCGTCATTAACCATTAAGGAAATTGCCGCCAACAACAATAAAAGCGAAAACGCTGTTCTCGGTACCATGTTGGGTAAAACCAGTGGTTCCAAAGACAAAACAGATGGTGATAACGATTAATACTCCAAAAAAAATCAACGCATGAGACTTCTTATTATTGAAGATGAGCCGGGAATAGCCGGATTCCTCCGCGACGGGCTTGAAGAAGAGTACTTTGCCGTCGATATCGCATACGACGGCAAAAGCGGGCTCGATATGGCTCTGATCAACGAGTATGACCTGCTCATCGTTGACTGGATGATTCCTGCCCTGAGTGGTATTGAGGTCTGCCGGCAGGTACGCAAAGCTGGCAGTACGGTACCCATACTTTTTCTGACAGCCAAGGATACTCTCGAAGATGTGGTGTTCGGCCTTGATGCAGGAGCCAATGACTACATAAAAAAACCCTTCGAGTTTGAAGAGCTGCTTGCACGCATTCGGGTGCAGCTCCGAAATAAAACAAGCAATGACGACTCATTAAGCGCCGGAAGCCTGACCATCAACCCGGTCACGCATCAGGTATTCTGTGGTTCAAATGAAATTACCCTTACTCCGAAGGAATTTGCCCTGCTTGAATACCTTGTACGCAATAAAGACCGGGTATGTACCAGAAGCCGAATCATTGAACATGTATGGGATATCCATTTTGATTCTGACACCTCGGTGATTGATGTCTACATCACCTTTTTGCGCAGAAAACTCGAAGCCGCAGGATGTGGAAACATCATTCAAACCATCCGTGGAGTAGGATATATTGTTCGTGAACCAGGCGTCTCATGATTATGATGATGAAAAATTCTGCAAAAAAAAGCCACTCTTTCTTTAAAGAGTGGTCAGTCATGAGTTTGCGAAACCGCATCGCCTTTTACTATACCATCACAACAGCAGTTTTAATAGCCCTGGTCTTTGCGATTATCTACTTCACCGTTGAGCGTATCGTTTACAAGCAATTCGATGATGAGATAAAAAAAGAAGTTTCAGAAATCCTTTCGAACTCAAATATATCAACCCATGATTTTAAAGGGTTTGAAAGCTTTCAGAACCGCGACATTGATGCAGGCGACAATGACAGTGACAATGATTCGATAAAGAAAAAAAAGGTAAATGTTGATACAGAATTTATACAACTGGTCGACAGTACCGGACAGGTCATCAATAAATCATCCAGTCTTTCCTGGTGTGTCCTTGCATTTAATCCGAACCAGGCAGGCTCCGCCTACTTCAACAGCAATTTCGGTGGTTCAATGGTCCGGCAGGCACAGGTACCTCTTATCAATAAACAGGGGGTAACCCTGGGTTATCTTATTGTCGCCGTTCCCCTGAAAAACGCCATGATCGTTTTACACGACCTGCATGATATCTTTTTCTTTTCATTTCCGGTCATCATTCTGACGCTGTTTATGCTGACCCGCCTGATTGCTGGCAAGAGCATAAGGCCCATTGAAAAGGTTATTGCCACGGCCGAAAATATAACACAGGTCCATCTCGATCAGCGCATTCCACTTCCCTATCATCATGACGAATTGTATCGGCTCTCAGCAACCTTCAATGCACTGCTCGACAGGATGCAGGATGCTTTTCAGCGTGAAAAACACTTTACAGCCAACGCTTCACACGAGCTGAAAACACCGCTTGCCATAGTCAAAGGTACCCTTGAAGTACTGATTCGCAAACCAAGGGAGAGAGAGCATTATGAAACGAGAGTTCACTCCTGCCTGAAGGAGTTGGACCGTATGGCACGCCTGATCGACCAGTTACTCATGATTGCCCGTTACGAAAGCAACAAGATCCAGCCACACATTGAGAGTGTAGAGCTTTCGGGGCATCTTGGTGGCATTATTGAAAGAATGCTGGCAACGGCAAGTACAAAAGATATTTCGATCATTATCGACAAAACAGAAAACGCGCGGGTTGCAGCCGATCCGGGAATGCTTGAGATGATCTTCGAAAACATTCTCTCCAATGCCATCAAATACTCTCCAACCAGTTCCTCAATAACCGTAGCAGTACAACGCAAGGCCAATACAATTCTCTGCACCATCAGCGATCAGGGAATCGGCATTCCAGCGGAGAAACTCAATGCCATTTTTGAGCGCTTTTACCGTGTCGATGAATCCAGAAATGCAGGCACAGGGGGGTTTGGCCTGGGACTCTCTATCGTAAAAAAACTTGCCGATCTTCAGCACATTAAAGTAGGAGTTACCAGCGAAACAAACAGGGGGACAACCTTTTCCCTCTCCTTTCCAATCGGAGAGGCTAACTGCTGAAGCCACTTTTTTCCGCCGTACCAGAATCGCCCTGCTTCATCACCCAGTAGGGCTCTCCGCCATGATCGACCAGCTTGAAGTTACCGATGAGCATAAACACTCGCATGATGTCGTCAGCTTTATACTCCTCGCCTGGAAAACAGTCCGCAATGGCTTTGTGAAGTTCACGCTGTTGCACCGGATGACGGGTGATGATGGCGGTGACAGCCTCAAGCATGTCTGGAGCGTTGCGAAGATCCATATTGCCTTTGAGCGGATGAACCACTGTCGTAACCTCTGAAAGAATGGAAATTGCCCGCTCAATGCGATCATGGGTGGGCAGGTGCACCTCCTGCTCGGGAGCTGGCCTGGTTGGCAGCACAAGGTGAACCATATCAGGGTTAATCTCTTTAAGCACGACCGCAAGATCACGAAGCGCTTCGTCGGAGTCATTGATACCGCCAAGCAGCATCACCTCAATCCAGAGCCGCCCTTTGAACTCTTTGCGAAAGGTCACAAGCCCCTCGACATGCTGGCGAAAGGACAGTCCTTCGGCAGGACGACCAATCTCTGCATGAAGGGCTTCCGAACCGGCATTAAGCGACGGAAGCACCGCGTCAGCCTGAAGCAGCTCTTCGCGCACCTCTTGCAGATAGAGAAGCGAACCGTTGGTGATGACGGCAACAGGAGTCGTCGTGAGCTTTTTCACCTCCGCTATCAGCCAGCCAATACCCTTGTAGAGCATGGTTTCGCCGGAACCAACAAAGGTGATCCAGTCAATCCCCTTGTTGATTGCAAGAGCCTCACGGATTTCGCCAAGAATCTCCTCACGAGGGAAAAACTCCTGCCGCTCCGTGACAAATTTTCTTGTCTTTCCCAACTGACAGTAGAGGCAATTCCATGTACAGCTTTTCGGAGGAAGCAGATCAACACCAAGTGACTGGCCAAGCCGTTTGGAGGAGAGTGGCCCAAAAACGTATTTCATAGTTGGTTATTCCATTTTACCATCAGCCAGCCTTCGCGGTAACGGCGAATTCCGACATTTTCGCTTTACTCTCGGCCTCAAAAGCCTCCCTCGAAATATGGGGAAGCAAGAGGCTTGATGCCGTAAAAGCAAGGATCTCAATAACAAATATCACGGCATAGGCCAACATGTGGTTGCCGGACAAGGTATAGATCACATCGCGGATCACACCAGCGCCGGAATGACCGATAAAGATTGCAAGGCTCTGAGCGGTGCCCCAGAGACCAATATAGATCCCGCTGCGACCTGCTGTCATGTTCATCATCATCGAAATGTTGGAAACGCTTGCCGCACCGAGGCCCATACCAGTCACGACAAGACCGACGCGAAGCAGTGACTGATCGTGCATGAAACCTGCGGCAATGATGACGGCGAATCCTATAGCACTGAACGTATTACCGAAATAGGCACCCCGCTTGAAGCCGATCCGTGAAAGCAGAAAGCCGGTAACAAGCATGAAAATAAGTTGAGTACCGCCCATCATCGGCTTGAAGAGCTTGGTCGTTTCTGAAACCTTCATCCCGAAAACTTCCGCACCAAAAGGATCCATGACAACTTCGTTGGCGAAGAGCGCAAAGATGGAGATGAAAATGTAGAAAGCGAACTGCAGCGTCCTCGGCGACGAAGAGAGCAGGCGCACCGACTGGGCAAAGCTGATGCTGTGCTTTCCCTTGCCCTGAGCGGCCTCCGCATTGCGGTTTTCTACACCGAGAATGGCTATAAGCCCTAAACAGAGTGTGATAAGACCGCCAATTTCAGCCACCTGCGTCAGCCTTTCAGGAGTAAAAACCTTCAGATAATTGCCGATGTTCCAATTCGAAATGATAGCAGTCAGAACCATGAGGGTCCAGCTCGCTCCGGTTATCTTGCCAATATGCTCTTCAGGTACGACATCGGCAATCAGTGCATAATAGGCCGTGGTGGCGACCTGCAGACCGAAACCAAACAGGAGGAAAATAAAGGCAAGCTTCCATAAACCGATATCGGTCAGGAGAGCTGGCAGCATCTCGGAAAAGGCTGTCCCGCCTATCTTCACTTCGTAGGCCGTCGTCGGTGAAAGTATGAAGGCGACAACGCAGCTCAACAGCCCGAGAAGAATGTAGGGTGTCCTGTGATAACCGAAAATACTGAATCGGTCCGACATGTTGCCAATCCATACCTTGACGCCGAAAATAGCCAGAAGCTCCTTAAGGCTGATAAGCCCTAACGCAATAGTTGCCGGCAGCAGGAGTTCCTTGATCATGACCCGGTTCAGGATATCCTGAATGAAGCCGAGCATGAGGCCGAAACCCATCTGGAACATACAAAGACGTACCAGATTCAATGTCTTCACGATCTTCATAACGCAGAACTAATGATTTCGGAAATACCGGACGGCTTGCACTCGGCGCGAACGAATGGCACGCAATATAACAAAAAAGCCGTGATCATTCCCGGCGCTTATCCTCCATTCCGCCCGAAATTCTTGCCGCAAGACCGGTCAAGCGTTGCGAAGAGCGCTTGTTGCCAATGGCCATGGCAAGCGCCTGTGGGTCACCGATAATCATCACCAGTTTTTTTGCCCTTGTCACGGCCGTATAGATGAGGTTTCGTTCAAGAAGGGTAAAATGGTGCATGGAGAGCGGTATGACAACCGCGGGGTACTCAGACCCCTGACTTTTATGAATGGTAATAGCGTAAGCAAGGGCAATTTCATCAAGCTCGCCAGACTCATAGAGCACCTCCCGGCCATCGTACTCCACCTGCAGCGTACTCTCCTCCTCGTCAACCCGTGTAATGCGCCCGATATCACCGTTAAAGACCTCCTTGTCGTAGTTGTTGACCATCTGGATCACCTTGTCGCCCTCCGAGTATGTAGTCTCAAACCGCACAATTTTCCTTGCCGCATGAGGGTTCAGACTCTGCTGAAGGAGCGTGTTGAGCGCTTTGGTGCCCAGCGTCCCCTTGTTCATCGGTGTCAAAACCTGTATATCACAAAGGGGATCCATACCGAATCGGGCCGGAATTCGATCAGCAACCACAAGCAGCAGCCTTCGCAGAATATCAGCCGTACTGCCGGATGAAACCACATAAAAATCGGAAAGCTCCGCCGCGCCCTCATCAGCCACTCCAGCCTTGGGAGAGGGAAGGGGCAACTCCCCGCAATTGATGCGGTGCGCATTGACAATAATCATGGACGATTGGGCCTGCCGGAAAATCTCCGTCAAACGCACCACAGGGAGCACACCCGAATTGATCATATCAGCCAAGACAAATCCCGGGCCAACCGGAGGAAGCTGGTCAACATCACCGGCAATAATGAGCGCTGAACGGGTGGAGATCGCCGCCAGCAAGCGATTCATCAGCACCACATCAATCATGGAGGCCTCATCAACAATAACCAAATCGGCCTCAAGAGGATACGAGCTGCCCCGCCTGAAATCACGGGCATGGGGATCATACTCAAGCAGACGGTGGATGGTTTTTGCCTCCATCCCGGTTGCTTCAGAAAGCCGTTTGGCCGCCCTCCCGGTGGGGGCACAAAGGAGCACCTTCAGCTCCTCCGTCTCAAGAATATCAAGAATCGTGTTGATGATGGTTGTCTTGCCTACGCCAGGTCCGCCGGTAATGACCGTCAACTTGCTTAACAGCGCAAGCGCCACAGCACTCCGCTGCGACTCCGACAGCTCAATGGCCGACTCCTTCTCCGCCGCAGGAATAACCGTTGCCAAATCAAGCGTTCCCCAGGGAAGCGTACCCGGCATAATCCGGCCAATGCTTTTGGCAACTCCCCTCTCCGCACGAAAGAGAGAGCGCAAGTAATAACTCCTTGCGCCCTCATCCTCAACAGCCACGACGGTGCCGATGGAGAGTTCCTGCGCAAGAGCCTCTTCAAGCACCGGTTCAGGAATAGTGAGCAGCCTCCGGCAGGCAGCAAGCAGCATCGACTCAGGAACCCGGCAATGCCCCTCAAGCGAAAGCTCCTGAAGCGCATGGCCAATCCCTGCCCGGGCCCGCAACGGAGAGTCAACCGGAATACCGATGTTTCGGGCAATCTGATCGGCACTTTTGAAACCGATTCCGGGTATATCGTGGACAAGGCGGTAGGGATTGGCACTCACCATCGCCACTGCATCATCACCATAGAGACGAAAAATCCGGGCGATGCGCGACGTGCTCACCCCATGAGAGTGAAGAAAGAGCATAATTTTTTTAACCGCTCTCTGCTCCGCCCATGCCGCAACAATCTGGCTCATCTTTTTTTTGCCGATGCCGGGAAGTCCCAGCAGTTGCTCCGGATGATCCTCAATAACCGTGAAAACCTCCATGCCATAAGCCTTGAGCAGCACCTTCGCCAGATGGGGGCCAATCCCCTTCACCATACCGGAAGTGAGATATTTCGTCATCCCCTCAAGCGTATCAGGAGGGATAACTCCGAGAGTGGTCGCCTTGAACTGCAAACCCCAGGTCTTGTCGTTATGCCAGCAACCAACCGCCTCAACATGCTGCCCAAGGTTGACCGCAGCAACATAACCCACCACCGTCACCGCATCACGTCCCTCTTGTCCGCCAAGACGCAGAACACTGAACCCCGACGATTCGCTGAAAAAGCTCACCTTTTCGACAATGCCGGTAATGCGCTCCTCGCCGGGA
>CAINOO010000024.1 GCA_903851535.1 uncultured Chlorobiaceae bacterium
GCTCCTCCCGGGACTACGACGTTCCGAGGCTCGGGAGCAGCGGCATTGGTTTTCGAGTGATTCGTTCCAGTCCTTTTTCTACCTGAAATTCTGGCAATCTGACCATCTGAAACTCTGAAAAAAAGATCTTCGCCCAAAGGCAATCTCACATGGGGTGTATGGAAATTTTTTTTTTGGTATTTCGCACATGCATCGAAAGAAACCGTTCATACGACTTGCAGAAAAGAATGCAGAATAAAACGGCCTGTTTGCAGAAAAGCAGGTAACGGAATTGCCGTTTACGATTCCGCTATTTCCGCATGGCAGTCTTTTTGCTGCATGACCCATTTTCCGAGTGCTGTCAGGGCGTCACGGCTTGGATACCTGATTTGACGGAGGTCTGTGGCATTGACCTGTGTGTGGCCGTTGAAGCTTCGAAAATGTTCATCGACAGCGCTGGTATTGAGATACGCCGCAAGACCACGCGCCAATGCTTCCGGCAACCCTCTTTTGTTTTCGTGAAAGAGGTTCAGGTGCTTCTCAAAGCCAAGCATGGCTGCATCTCCAAACGCGCCGGGTTCAACGACACTTGCTACGATGCGACGTTTTTCTTCCTTGGATGAAAAGCGTCGAACAACGCAGTAAAAGGCATTCTGGTAGAGCCATTTTTCGGTATCAGGGTTTAGCTATCGTTCATCCCCAAACATTTATCTCTTTTTTAAGAATAAGTTAACGTTTTCCAAAGGTTAAT
This sequence comes from uncultured Chlorobiaceae bacterium, assembly GCA_903851535.1. GTDB lineage: Bacteria > Bacteroidota > Chlorobiia > Chlorobiales > Chlorobiaceae > Chlorobium. The sequence continues at coordinate 731 of CAINOO010000024.1, forward strand.
TTCGGTACCTTTGTTTTGTGATAAAGAATAAAGATGCAGATGATCAAGACTCTATCAATCTAAAACCGGGAGAAAAAGGAAAAAGTGAGGTTCGTCAGGATTTCCTGATGCATAGTTGGATTAACGAAGGCATAACGTTTGTAAAAATAAAATCAACGGTAAATAGCAATAAGCAATGAAATATTCACAGAAAGCACTCTACGGATTACTTCTTCTCCTGATAACTATGATGGGTTCGGTTTCGGACATCCGGGCGGTAGAGAGGGATATCGACGGACACACGATCAATACTGTATCTATAGGTCGTCAGATCTGGATGCAGGAGAATCTTGACGTCAGCCGTTATCGAAACGGAGATCCGATTAAATATGCCGCTACGACTCAGGAGTGGCTTGATGCCGCAGCAAGTGGCCAAGGCGCATGGAGCTACTACAAAAATGATGCTGCCAGCAACGCAAAATATGGTCGCCTTTATAACTGGTATGCCGTGCACGATTCTCGTGGTCTTGCTCCGAAAGGGTGGCATATACCGACCACTCAGGAGTTCAAAAAACTCTCAGCGGCGCTGGGCGGCGTCTATGTTGCCGGAAAAAAAATGAAATCCACCACACTCTGGATCAGCCCCAATTTTACAGCAGATAACAGCGGCCAGCCCGCTGTATGTGTTCCTAATGGCAATGTACTTTCATCGGTCTGCAGACCCAATTTTACCGCCGATAACAGCAGCCGTTTCAGTGGAATGCCGGGAGGTATGAGAGGTACCGATGGAGGCTATTTCTTTATGGGTGAAAATGCTTTTTTCTGGACTTCTTCTGAATTAACTCCTACCATCTCATGGTACGGTGCTCTTTCTTACCACCTTCCAACCTTTGTTCAAGGTACTGAACACAATGCCGATGGCATGTCGGTGCGTTGCGTCAAGAATTAAGCGCATAGAAATGTAATGATTCTTCAATTGCCCGGTTAACCTGTTTTCAGCCAGGTTTCCCGGGCAATTCTGTTTTTGCCCTCCAAAAGCACAGATCCCTCCGATAGTATTTTCAACGACAGAGGTACTCTTTCGCCAGCGTCATGATTCGTTCGCGCAGGGTGCGGTGCTGAATCACATTCTCCGCCCGGTTACTGTAGACCTCAATAATGATGCTCCGGTTGCTGCTGCACGCCGTACGGTAGACCTCACTGAATTCCCGGTTGGTTTGCGGGGCAGCATAGTCGAGCCCGAAGGTTTCGGCGGCTGAGTGGATGCTGTAGTTCTGGGGGGTGGCGAAGTGGGTTTCAAAGACATCGTGGCATTCTGCAACCGGAAGGAAGGAGAAGATGGCGCCGCCGTTGTTGTTCAGGACGATGATCTGCATGGGCAGGGGGAGCGTGCCGAGCAGCGAGAGGGCGTTGAGGTCGTGCAGGAAGGCAATGTCGCCAATCATCAGTGTTGCGGGCCTCAAGTGACCGGTGGAAAAACCGGCAGCGGTGGAGATGATGCCGTCGATGCCGCTTGCTCCACGGTTGATGGCGGTTGGAATGCCGCTTGCATGGCTGCTGTTGGCGTAGTTGTCCATATCCCTGACGGGCATGCTGTTTGAAACAAAAAGCACCTGTTGCCGGGTGACAAGCTCTGAAACCAGTCGGGCAGCGGAGATGTCGGTGACCGGTTTGTCGGGCAGAAGTTTGGTTTGAATCTCTTCGGATGCTCTCCTGAAAAAGTGCTCAACGCTGTTGCTGTCGGGTTTTGGCTGTGTGGCGCGGCTCCCTTTCAATTGAGCTGCGGTGAGGGCAATGGATGCTTCAATACGGCAGGTGACGTTGTGGTCGGGCGAAAAGCGGGCGGGTTGTGGCTTGATGACAATGTAGTGTTCGGGTTGCCACTCTTGCAGCGCGCTTGACGGGTGTTTTGCAATGACGTTGCCGCCAAAGTGCAGGACAAGGTCACATTGCAGGGATGTTCGGACTTCAGGCGACTGGAGCAGGAGCTGCCAGGGATCGGCAGAGGCCACCATGCGCAGGCCGGATGAAAAATCGGCATAGAGCGGAATGTTCAGCTCTTTGGCCAGTTCATTGACCGCCAGAGCGTCAGCCCTGCTGGTCATACTGCCCGCAATGATCATCGGTCGCTCTGCTGCTGCAAGCAGTTTGCGGAGCATGGCGATGGTGCTTGCATCGGGCACTTTTTCAGGGACTATTGCACTGCTGAATGGCCGGGAATGTTCAAGCCACTCCTGGATGGGGGAGAGCCAGGGATCGTTGAGATCGGGCGATGAGGGTTCAAAAGGCTCCCGGAAAGGCTGGTTCAGATGGACCGGGCCAGCGGATGAACCAAGGGTTTTTGCAACGGCATAAGCGAGCGTTGAGAGGAGTGACTTCAGGGGAATCTCTTTTGATGGTGCAGGCAACTGCATCTGCCATCGGGTGTAGCCACCGAAGATGTTCTCCTGGCGGATGGTCTGGTTTGCTCCGCACTCAAGTAGTTCGAAGGGACGGTCGGCGGAAAGCACCAGCATCGGCTGAAAGTCTGTTGAGGCCTCAACGATGGCAGGGAAGTAGTTGGCGACAGCGGTGCCGGAGGTGCAGACGAGCACGGCTGGCAGGGCGGTAGCACGGCCGTAACCGAGTGCAAAAAAGGCGGCGGATCGTTCGTCGGCAAACATTTTCCATCGCGCTTTCGGGTTTCTTGCAATGGCGATGGTGAGGGGTGTGGAGCGCGAGCCTGGGGAGATGCAGAAAAAGCCTGCACCCTGACGGATCAGCTCTTCAACAATGATCTGGCTCCACAGTGTGGTTATCTGTCGGTTGTTCATGCTTCCTGGCGGGTTATGGCGAGCATCTCCCCTATTTTCTGGTCAACCTCTTCCCATTCGGCAAACGGGTCTGATCCTTTGACAAGACCGGCACCGGAGTAGAGAGTGGCAAAACGGCCATTGACAAGGGCGGAGCGGATGGCGACGGCAAATTCGGCGGCATCCCGGCTTACCCAGCCGACAGGAGCTGCATACCAGCCGCGGCTGAAGGGTTCGAGTTCCATGATATGCTGCATGGCTGGAGCTTTTGGTACTCCACCAACCGCCGGTGTGGGGTGGAGAAGTTGCAGGACAGCGCTGTCGTGCTCGAATTCAGCTTTCAGCTCAGCGCTGCAGCGTGTGTAGAGATGTGCAAGGCGATTGAGTTGCAGTACCTGCACCTCTTTATCCATATCGATGGTGCTGCATATCTTGAGCAGCTCCAAAGAGATCATCTCCTTGACAAAGTTGTGTTCGCGGATATCCTTTTCTGAATTCAGCAAGATTTCTGAGGCATGATGGTCACTGCCGTTGGTTGACTCCTTTGAACAGGTTCCTGCCAGGGCTTCAGTGAGCAGCATTTTGCCGTCACGGCGGTAGAGCCGTTCGGGCGTAAAGCTGAAAAAGGCATGGTTTTCGGAGGGTTCAAAGTAGAACCGGTAGATGCTGTTCTGTGGAGAGGGGTAGCGCAACAGAAACAGAAGGGGTGAAAAGCTCCGGCTGAATTCGAGCGTGGTCTTGCGCGCAAGCATGATCTTTTCCATTTCGCCCGACTCAAAGGTGAGCAGCGCATGCCGGCATAGCTCCATCCACTCTTTCTCATCCGGATTATAGGAGATGTTCAGCAGTTCAGGCAGCTTCAGTGCAGAGCAACCGGTGTTGGTGACAAGGCGATTGAGCACCCCGGTGATTGCACCGATTTTTGCCTCGATCTCGTCGCCGGTTTCAAGCCAGAGGTGGCATGAGAGGGTGTATGCCCCCTCCTCAAGGGTTAACTGGAGAAGGGGAAGGATAAAGGAAAATGAGGAAAAATCCTGCCATATTGCCTCCTGTTTTTCCTCGTTGTTGAAACAAAAACCACCGAAATAGCGGGCATCGGGGTTTTTCAGGGCGATGCATTGTTCGAATTGCTCGAAGCTGGCCCTGTTGCTTCCTGGTTCGTTAAATGTTATGGTGTCGGCAACTCCGATGCCTGCCACGGAAAAATCCTTCTCCCGGTTCATCCAGTAGAGTCGTGGATAGAGCGTCTGACCGTAAAGCCATTCAGGGAGTTCTGTCGGTTGAAGAGGCTGATGGAATGTTACAAGCTGCGCAGGGCCACGGTGAAGGGGTTGTGTGTGCCCGTCACGATAGCGCTGTAACGCCGATGCAAGGCTTGAAACCGCCTTTTCTATGGATAAAGGTTCCTCTGAAGGGTTAGTCACCGGGCCTCATTTTTGAGATGTTTCTGCAGAGAGATGGCAAGATAATTGTTTTTAACAAGAAGCCATTTATAAATCACCTCGGCTTCGGCCTTTCGCCCTGTACGGATATAGCAGACGGCAAGGTTGTAGTGAGCATCGGTAAATGAGTCGCTGTTCTCAATCGCCTCACTGTACGATTTTGCCGCCTTGTCGAACTGCCCAAGCTGCATTTCAGCGTTGCCGAGATCGTAAAGTCGCAGCGAGTCTTTTGGAGCGTGCGCAAGGTGTTGCTGAAAATATTTTTCTGCTTCGCCGTAGTTTTTCTGGTTGAAGGCGACGGCTCCAAGGGCGTGGAAGGCGTCATCGAGTTCCGGATTTATGGCCAGGGCGCTTTTGTATGCTGCCGAGGCCTCGCTGTAGCGACGGGCGCGTGCACAAGCGTTTCCGAGAAGCATATAGGCGCTGGCATCCCGGGGATTCTTCCAAACCTGCTGTTGCAGGCTGTTGATCTCATGCTCTGTGCGGTTGCATGAGGTGAGCATGGTCATTCCTGCCAGGAGAATGAGCACAAAAAGGCATGGTCTGCCTGCTCTTGGGTGTGGTTGTGATTGATTCATAGTGGTTCAATATAACGACTACGGGAATGATCTGCCAATCCTGATTTGACGGAAATATTTTAATATTGCCGGTAGTGTACGTAACTTCTTCCTTAATGAGTGCTTTTGCGGGGTGGAGTTGTGCTTCCGGCAGGTGTTGGGCTTGTGTAAAAAAATGATGCTTGATCAAAAAACATGAAAAATGAACTACAGGTTAGCGGGATGCGTTGCGGCGGTTGTGAACTGCTTGTCAAGGAGGCTCTTGAGGAGGTTGAAGGGGTGAGGGTGGTTGAGGCTTCTTTTGCCAGAGGTACCGTTGTTGTTGAGTATGACCCTGAAGCGGTCAGTATGGCATTGATTGCAGCGGTTATTGAGGAGCAGGGTTTCAAGGTTACACTGTGAGGTCGGCTGCGTTTTTTTGTACAACAAAAGGGTTGAACGTGCCATGACTATGGAAAAAACAGAGCGTCTTGCTGTGCTGATTGATGCTGACAATACGCAGGCGACAATTATTGAAGGTCTTCTTGCGGAGGTCGCAAAGTACGGAACATCAAGCGTCAAAAGGATATATGGCGACTGGACTTCGACAGCGCTCAGAAGCTGGAAGGAGGTGCTGCTGGAGTACTCCATTCAACCCATTCAGCAGTTCGGTTATACCAAAGGAAAAAATGCTACCGACAGTGCCATGATTATTGATGCCATGGATCTTTTGTATACCGGCAAGTTTAATGGGTTCTGCATCGTTTCCAGCGACAGTGATTTTACGAAACTTGCTTCCCGAATCAGGGAATCGGGGCTCTTTGTCTATGGGTTCGGAGAGAAAAAGACCCCGGCAGCATTTGTTTCTGCCTGCGACAAGTTTATCTATATCGAAGTGTTACGGGCAAAAATCAATGAAAATGAATCAATTGCCAAAAAGTCGATGACGGAGCTCAAACGTGATGCCCGACTGGTGCGCTTGTTGAGGAATGCCGTTGAGGCCTCTTCTGATGAAAGCGGCTGGGCGCAGCTTGCAACAACGGGGAGCAATATCGCAAAACAGTCTCCGGAGTTTGATCCCCGCAACTATGGCTATATCAGGCTTGGAGAGCTGCTGGCCGCTACAAAACTTTTTGATATCGAGGAGCGTATTGTCGGCGAAGGACAATCAAAAACTATTTATGTTCGTGATAAACGCAAAAAAGTCTGATTTTTTTACCATTAAACCAAGGGAGCATTACCCCATGAAAGCATGTAAGACCATTCTGCTGTTGTTGTTCTTCATTGTTACGGTGTTACCGTTCAGGGATGCCGGCGCTGCCGACATTGCCGGTTCCAAAGATCATCCACTGTTGCGGCGTTTTGCCGGTTCGGAAATTGTTGGTTATCAGGTGAAGCGTTTTGATGCTTATGAGTTGCAGACCTCTACCTTCAGTCGCTATAACCTTGAGTCAAAAAAACAGGAGTATGTTAAACCGCCTCTGAAGCTGGAAGGGCGATTGACCCGAATCTGGTACGAGGTTGCCGGGGATACCGGCTCTCTTGAAGTGTTCAGGAACTATGTCAATGAGCTTGCTGCCAAGGGGTTTGTTATCCTTTATGACTCCAAAAAAGACCCTGCAGCAACGAGGTGGAGTAATTATCTTGCACCATTTGGCAGCATGGATATGCAGAGCAGCCGCAGTAACTATATTTTTTATGCGGCTGAAAAGGCCGGGATTTGTGTACTCAGTGCCAAAAAGAGCCGGCCCGAGGGCGATGTTTATGTGCATCTTGTTGCGGTGGAGTGGGGAAAGAATGACGGGATCTACAAGGCAAAGCGTGGAGCTTATGTTGCGCTCGATATCATAGAAGCGCAGCCTCTGGTGCAGAAAATGGTGACAGTCAGTGCCGATGACATGGCGCAGTCATTGAGTGCCGTTGGCAAGGTCTCTCTTTACGGAATCTATTTTGATGCCAATAAATGGGAGATCAAGCCAGCTTCACAGCCTGCAATCCAGGAAATTGCGACGCTTTTAAAAAAACAGCCAGCATTGAAGTTGCACGTTGTGGGTCACACCGACAACATTGGGGGGTATGATGTTAATACAGTGCTGTCCAAACGGAGAGCCGAGGCTGTTGTTGCTACTCTTGTCAAGGATTTTGGTATTTCTGCCCTTCGCCTTACGGCAAACGGGGCCGCCTATCTTGCTCCTGTTGCATCGAACAGCACGGAAGCTGGACGTGCCAAAAACCGTCGTGTTGAACTGGTTCCAAGATAAGGGTTCAGGAGGGCAATAAAAAAGGGAGTGCGATGCACTCCCTTTTTTTCTCTCTGGTGCGGAGCTGACGGGGTTCGAACCCGCGACCTCCTGCGTGACAGGCAGGCGCTCTAACCAAACTGAGCTACAGCTCCATTAAGAAGTTGTAAATGTAGAAATTCGGAGTGTAATATCCAAAAACTATTTTCGCTTTTTTCTGTTTATATTAAGCGACGGAAAAGAGGGGGTGTTCCTGCAACTTTTTTTATAAACGGTATTCAACCATCAAGACAGTGACTATCATGCCCGTTACAGATTCCAGAAATTCCCTGACCATTACCGATAATCGAACCGGAAAAGCCTATGAACTTCCGATTGAGAACGGTTGTATGAACACAATGGATCTTCGCCAGATCAAGATTTCGCCCGAAGATTTCGGATTGCTGGGCTACGATCCCGGTTTTTTGAATACAGCATCGTGTAAAAGTCGTATCACCTTTATTGATGGAGACAAGGGGATTTTGCGATATCGCGGCTATCCCATTGAACAGCTTGCCGAAAAGAGCTCTTTTCTGGAAACAGGATACCTTCTCATCAAGGGTGAGTTGCCGGATCATGAACGCCTTGCGGAATGGACCAATAACATCCGTCATCATACCATGACCCACTCAAATATTGTCAAGTTTATGGACGGGTTTCGTTATGATGCGCACCCGATGGGTATTCTGGTTGGAACGGTTGGAGCGCTTTCGACCTTTTACCAGGATGCGAAGGATATCTGCAATGAAGAGTCGCGCAAACTTCAGGTTCGTCGCCTTATTGGTAAAATACCGACGCTTGCAGCCATGAGTTTCCGCCACAGTCTTGGCTATCCTTATGTTCTCCCCGACAATGAACTGAGCTATACGGCCAATTTTCTCTCCATGATGTTCAAGATGACCGAGCATCATTACAAGCCCAATCCGGTACTTGAACATGCTCTTGATGTTCTTTTTATTCTCCATGCTGATCATGAACAGAACTGTTCAACCAATGCTGTCCGTGCGGTAGGCAGCTCCGGTGTTGATCCTTACACGGCTCTGGCTGCTGGTTGTGCGGCACTCTACGGGCCGTTGCATGGCGGAGCCAATGAAGCGGTTATTCACATGCTGCTGAAAATCGGTTCAATCGACAACATTCCGGCCTTTGTTCAGTCGGTAAAGAATGGTGATGGCCGTTTGATGGGCTTTGGCCACAGGGTTTATAAAAATTATGATCCAAGGGCAAAAATCATCAAGGAGATTGCCTTTCAGGTTTTTGAGGAGACCGGGCGCAGTCCGCTGCTCGATATTGCACTTGAGCTTGAGCGAATCGCCCTTGAGGACGAATATTTCATAAACCGGAAGCTCTATCCCAATGTGGACTTTTATTCCGGTCTGATTTACCAGGCGATGGGCTTCCCGTTGAATATGTTTCCTGTGCTTTTTGCTATCGGCCGGATTCCCGGATGGCTTGCGCAGTGGATTGAGCATGTCAAGGACGCAGAGCAGAAAATTGCAAGACCACGGCAGATCTACCTTGGCGAAGAGGAGAGGGAGTTTGTTCCGGTTGAGCGGCGTCCAAAAAATCGCAATGACGAGCAGGGTGCAGGTGCCTGCATGTTGTAGCCGCAATTTTTTTGTTGATCACGGTGTTTTTATAATGTTATGAAGCTTTGTTATGTCTATTACCACTAAAGATGTTGCCTATATCGCTGAATTGTCCAAACTGCGATTCAATGATGAGGAGATGCTGACGATGACCAGCGAGCTCAACAATATTCTGCACTATGTTGAAAAGCTCAATGAAGTTGATACTGAGGGCGTGCTGCCGCTCAGCAGTATTCATGATGCACTTAATGTGCTTCGTGAGGATGTTGTGCATCAGCCTCTCTCTTCGTCGGAGGTCCTGCTGAATGCTCCCGACAGGCAGGATCGGTTTCTCAAGGTGCCGAAGGTGATCGGGTAGCTCTTCGGTGATTGCATTTCGTGAAAAAAATGGCAGTGCTCTCTTTGTCGTCAAGGCGCAGCCTCGCTCATCGAGAAGCCGGATTTGCGGCATCTATAACGGTGGCCTGAAGGTGAGCCTGAAAGCTGCGCCCGTTGACGATGCTGCGAACCGGGAGTGCTGTGAACTTTTTTCAAAGCTTTTTCATATCCCTCCGTCGCGAGTACACATCGTGACGGGTCAGAGTTCCCGGACAAAAACCGTGATGGTTGAGGGAATCAGCTCCGAGGCTGCGGCCATCATTCTTGAACCCTTCGTTTGATACCTCACCATGAAAGCCGTTATTTTGATCCCCGCAAGGCTTGAGTCGAGCCGCCTTGAGCGTAAAATGCTTGCGGATCTTGAAGGGGAGCCACTGATTGTGCGTACCTGGCACCAGGCACTCAAATCACGCTTGGCCGAAAGGGTTGTGGTTGCTACCGACAGTCTTGAAATTGCTTCGGTTCTTGAGGCTTATGGGGCAGAGGTGGTCATGACCTCTCCAACAGCGAGCTGCGGTACCGAGCGGATTGCTGAAGCTGCCCGTCATATTGATGCGGATGTTTTCCTCAATTTGCAGGGCGATGAACCTCTGATCAGCCCAGAAAATATCGATCTTGCCCTTGAGCCTTTCTTTACCGATACGCCTCCCGATTGCTCAACCCTTGTTTTGCCGTTGCAGCCCGATGACCGCGGGCAGATCGATGATCCGCATCAGGTTAAGGTGGTTATGGATGCCAGGGGGTTTGCCCTCTATTTTTCGCGCAGTCCGATACCGTTTCGGCGCACGATGCTCCCCTCCACCACCTTCTATCGCCATATCGGGCTCTACGGGTTCCGCGCGGATGTGCTCGAAAAATTTGCCGTGCTTCCCCCTTCCATGCTCGAAGAGGCGGAATCACTTGAGCAGCTCCGTTTGCTGGAGCATGGCTTTCGCATACAGTGTGTTACTACGCTCATCGACAACCCCGGGGTCAATACCCTTGAAGATCTTGAACTGGTGCGCAGCATTATCAGGGCCTATGCACGGGGCTTATGACCGCTGGAAGCATCCCGTTATGAAAGAGAAGTTCCACTCCATCCGACGTGTTCAGTTTTTCTGCACCGGTTATGTATTTCCCCTCCTTTTTGACCAGCACATATCCCCGTTCAAGCGTTTTGCGGTAATCAAGCATGGATAGTTGCTGTTTGACTGACGCATAGTGCTGCACTCGCCCGGTGTAGAGGAGCGTTATGCTTCGTGACATCTGCGCAGCAAGCGCGTTGAGCTGCTCATGAAACTGCGCCATCTGAAGTGGTGGCCGGTTGAAGGCGTAACTGTTGCAGATTGAGTAGACGTGACGTTCTGCTCCCTCAAGCTTTGCCTGCAACAGCCTCTCCTGCCGTGACTGGAGCGTGCTGATATGGCGCAACAGCTCCTGGCTGTCCGGCACGGCAAGTTCAGCCGCAATGGAGGGAGTTCCTGCCCGCAGGTCGGCCACCATATCGGCAATGGTGAGGTCGGTTTCGTGGCCGATGGCGCTGATGACAGGTATTCTGGAGTGATAGATGGCGTTGGCTACAACCTCTCCATTGAAGGCCTGCAGATCCTCCAGTGAACCTCCCCCTCGGGCAATGATGATCACATCGGGCCGATGCTGCTTTTGTTTCGTGGTATTGAACCAGGCAATACCTGCCGCAACCTCTTCAGCGGCACTGCTGCCCTGTACTTTGACCGGATAGAGCAGGAGCCGTGCCGCCGGGAAGCGCCGTTCGAGCACCTTGCTCATATCCTCAATCACCGCACCGGTTGAGGAGGTGATGAGCCCGATGGTTTCCGGGATGGCCGGAATCGCCCTCTTGCGTTCAGCACTGAAATAGCCCGCTTTGGCAAGCTTCTGGAGGAGTTCGGCAAAAGCCTGCTGCAGCGCACCCTGCCCGGCCTCAGTGACAGAGGTACAGATCAATTGATAACGACCTGATGGAGGATAGACCTCAAGACGTCCTTCAGCGACAACATCCATGCCGTCCTTCAGTGCTACGCTCATGCGGCTTGCCGTGGTTTTCCAGACCACAGCAGGAATCTGGGCACCCTCATCTTTCAGTGTCAGATAGATGTGACCCGAACCATGCCGCTTGCAGTTGGAGATCTCCCCCTTGATTTTGACCTGGGGAAAGAGGGTTTCAAGCCCGCTTTTAATTTGCCGGGTCAGTTCACTGACAGAAAGAATCTCTGATTTCATGAAACAGGGTTGGAGTTGGGTTGATCATTCGGCACTTTTGTAAAGTATAGAACAAATCCGCGTTGAAAAAAAACGGAGGAGTGCAGATGGCTGAAACGGCCCCGGAGAGGGTGTTTTCAGGGGGGGAAGTGTTATATTCGGTTTTCATTAACCTTGTGCGTGGTGACTGCCCGATCGGAGAGGTGTGACGTTATGCTGCATCAAGATTGTATCGAAGAGTTTGCGGGACTGTTTCAGGTTGAGAAGCCGGAGGCGGAGCTTCTTCTGACCCGTTTTTCCTCTGCCATGGCGGCGGAGCTGCTTGCAGCGCGCAAGCTTTCGCTCAAGGGGCTTGGGTCGTTTACGGTGACACATTTCCCCGCAGAAAAAAAGAGCAGCGCTTCAACGGTTGTCTATACTCCGCCCGGTAATCGCCTCACCTTCACCAGCAAGCTGCTTGGCGTTGATGATACCATGCGAATGGCGGTTGCGCGCCTTTCCATGAGAATTGAAGAGGCCGAGCGGTTTGGCGAGGCTCTTTCCGCTCTCTTCAGGAGTGCGGTCCAGCAGCAGAGAGAGATCCGTCTGAACGGGATCGGTCGCCTTGCTCTTGAGCAGGGAGCATATCTTTTTTTTCCTGAACGCTCACTCGAAGTGCTTCTGAATCGGGAGTATCACGATCTGCAGGAGCTTGTTCTGCCATCGGGGAAGTATAAGCAAGGCAGGGGAGTGAAGAGAGTGCTTCGTTACCTTGTGCCGCTTTCGGTTTGCACGATTGCGGCCCTGCTGTTTGCCTTTCTCTATGGCAGGGAACCGAAACCGCTCTCCATCCCCTCTCCTTCAACCGTGAAGCCGGTCGCAGGCGTGATAAAAACTGTTGACCGGGGAGAGAGGCTCGCCGCAGAGGTTCACACCGATAGCCTCACGCTTCGCAAACCGGTCGCTCCGCTTCGTTCATCCGAAGAGAGTGAAGCAAACGGCTCGCTTGTGCTTGCTCCCGACAGTTATACCATCGTGCTCGTTTCCCTCAGAAAGTCGGAGAGTGTTCACAAAGAGGTGCTGCGTCTGCGTTCCGAAGGGGTGAAGGCTTTTGTTTGGCCCGCAGAGGTGAACGGAATCACCTACTACAGGCTCATTACAGGCAGCTTTTCCAGTCGTCAAGCTGCCGCCGAGCGTCTTGGGCAAATGGCTCAAAAGAGTGCCGGAGGTGCCTATAGTCAACATATCATCAAGAGGGTTGTGCTTCATGAAGAGAAAGGGTTGTAACACCTTGCATCCCCAGTCGATGTGTCCGGCATTCGGCGGGCTGAGGGTTCTGACAAGAATCGACGGTGTGCAGGTCTGCCTGGTGGCCGATCAGGGCTGCCTCTACGGACTTACTTTTGTGTCGCATTTTTATGCTGCACGCAAATCGATCATCTCGCCTGAACTGATGAATGTGCAGATTTCAGGCGGAACCATGATTGACGATGTGCGTCGCACCATAGAGGAGATTGCCCGCGACCCGGCGGTGCGCTTTATTCCTGTGGTGAGCACCTGTGTGGCTGAAACTGCCGGAATTGCCGAGGAGCTGCTTCCCCGCAAGGCCGGTAATGCGGAGGTGCTGCTGGTGCGCCTGCCAGCCTTCCAGATCAGGACACACCCGGAGGCAAAAGATGTTGCCGTGGCAACCTTGCTGAAGCGCTTTGCCCGGTTTGATGGCCCGAAAAAAGTGAAATCACTCGTTGTGCTGGGCGAAATTTTTCCGGTCGATGCCATGACCATCGGAGCTGTTCTCCAGAAAATCGGTGTCGAGTCGGTGATGGTTTTGCCCGGTACGGCACTTGAAGACTATATCGAAGCTGGCCAGGCTGAAGCGTGCGCAGTGCTCCATCCCTTTTATGAGAGAACGGTTTCACTGCTTGAAGAGAAGGGAGTGAAGATTGTCAAGGGCAACCCGATTGGTGCGAATGCAACGGCGCAATGGATAGGCCGAATCGGAGAGGCTCTTGATCTTGATCCCGTCACTGTTCAAAAGGTTGCCGAAGAGGAGAGTCAGAAAACCCGCACGGTGCTTGCGCAGTTCAGCCAGTTGAAGGGGAAGGTGATTGTTGCCGGTTACGAAGGCAATGAGTTGCCGCTGGTTCGTCTCCTGCTTGAGGCTGGTCTTGAGGTGCCCTACGCCTCCACCTCCATTGCACGAATGCCGCTCGGAGAGGAGGAGCATCGGGTACTCACCATGCTCGGCACCGAAATCCGTTACCGCAAGTACCTTGAAGAGGATATGCAGGCGGTGATCGACTACGAACCGGATCTTGTGATCGGCACCACCTCGCTCGACAGCTTTGCCAAGGAGCGGGGCATTCCGGCCATCTACTACACCAACAACATCTCCTCGCGCCCGCTCTTTTTTGCTGCCGGAGCCGCAACGGTGCTCGGCATGATCAGCGGCCTGCTTGGCAAAAAAGAGGTGTTCCGCAAGATGAAAGAGTATTTTGGATGACGCCTCTTTACCTGCTCGTCATCAATCCCGAAAAGCCGGTAGAGCTGTTTTCCGGCTTTTTTCTTCTCAGTTTGTCGCCTCAAATGCA
>CAINOO010000025.1 GCA_903851535.1 uncultured Chlorobiaceae bacterium
GGCACCGACTGAAAGCAGATGTGTCACATCCTCAAGCGATCCGGCAGGCATGGAGCTGAGAATTTCATAGACTTCATCAAGCTCACGGTAAAAGAGTTTGATCCCTTCAGCTTCATGCGGAAAACGGGCAGCAAGTGCATCCAGAAAAGCATGACGGTCATAACATGCCGGTATGGAAAAACCGTTGGGCAAGTGATAATGAATCTGTACCGGATCCTTAATGGTGCGAATCTCAACGCCAAGTTTCCTGAAAATTCGGGTATGCAAGTTCAGGGTACCACTGGTACTGTTCTCGCCAAAGCCATAAAAGACCGATGCGCCACAGTCGAAGCGGTAACCTTCCCGACAAAATGACGAGCAGCTTCCCCCCGCATAACGGTTCTTCTCAAAAACGAGCGTTGCAATGCCTCTCTCCTGAAGGAGCGCCGCAGCGGTAAGTCCTCCAATTCCGGAGCCAACAACAATAACATCAGCAGAAAGAGCGGCAAATGCATTCATGGAACCTGTGCGTTTTGATTTTGTTGAAGAAGTTCAGAAAAGCCTTAAAATATATTGCTTTAAATTAATTATTTTATGCAAGGATTGTGCTTGATGCAAAAACAACCTTATTTGAACCCTGGAAGATTACAGCTCATGGATAAACCCGATCCGACCCGTCAGACAAAAACCAGGTCGAAAAAAGAGTCTCTCTCCCGTGAGGAACGTCAAAAACAGCGTGAGTTTCAAAATGAAGCCGTGGTTCATCTCAATGCGCTCTACAATTATGCTCTTCACCTGACGATGAATCCAAGTGATGCGGAGGATCTTGTACAAGAGACCTACCTCAAAGCCTATCGATTTTTTAATTCTTTTGAGCGGGGAACAAACTGCAAGGCTTGGCTGTTTAAAATTCTGAAAAACAACTATATCAACCGGTTTCGCAAAAACTCGAAGGAGCCGGGGAAAGTTGATTACGATCTTATAAAGGATTTTTATCACTCAATCAAGGATACCCGTAGTGATACCACTGAAATCGACAGCGATTATTTCCATTCATTGCTCCACGAAGAGGTTTACCAGGCACTTCACTCTCTGCCTGAAGAGTTCAGGGAGGTTATCCAGTTGTGCGATATTGAAGGTTTTACCTATGAAGAGATTGCCAATATGGTAGAAAGCCCCATCGGGACAGTGCGCTCAAGGCTGTATCGGGGCAGGAAACTGCTTCGCTCACAACTTGAGGAGTATGCAAAAAAGTACGGCTTCAACAATGATAACGTTCAATAAATCAAGACGCACAAACTTTTTTTTATTATGAACTGCAAACAAGCTGGCGTACTTATAAGTGCCTCTGTCGATGGTGAGCTTTCTACCGGTGAAGAGAGAGAATTTCTTTTGCACCTCTCCGTATGCACCGGGTGCAGGGCGGAGTTTGACGATGCAAAAAAAACAAAAATGATTGTCAAGGAAAAAATTATCCGGTTCAAGGCACCTGAGTCACTGATTGCTTCGATTATGCAACTTACCTGCTTCAATACCAAAGAACACGAGGAGAGCATTCTTTATGAATAACCCGCGCAGGAGTAACCCCGCTTTATTATGAACAAGACGCTTACTATCACAGAAGAAGAGGTAAAAAAATGGCATCTCAATATGCCGGATGAAATGCTTGGCGCCATTTCAAGCCGCTTCAAACTGCTCTCGGAACCAATGAGGCTTAAAATATTGCGCGTTCTTTGCGAACAGGAGCACACCGTTCAGGAGATCGTCACGGAAGTCAATGCAAGCCAGGCAAACATCTCAAAACATCTGGCACTGATGTATGAGAGTGGCATTGTAAGCCGCAGAAAAGAGGGATTGAAATGCTATTACCGCATCATTGATGAGAGTGTTATCTACGCCTGCTATCTGAGTTCAAAAGGGGTCGTTGAAAGCCTTCAGGCCCAACTCCGCTGGGTAAAAGAAATTCAGTCACGTTGACTCCACGCTTTCCAGCCCTCAAATCAACCATTTATCACAACCTGCCTCTTGCTGATTGCCAGCTTGCACTATAGGCTGGTAATATCTTCGCATCCGTTAAGTTCCTCCGTCACCGCATCAACTGTCTGACATTTTTTCTTTTCCGCAGAAAAAGTCTGACATTTTTTCCAAAATAAAGACATTATTGTCAAAATCATTCCGAAAACAGCAACAAAAAGCGGCTGGCACGCTTTTTGATGAATTATTAATGAGTTTTTTTATCGCAGCAGATTACAATTCGTAATAACCAACAAGAGTAAAAAGGAGGATGCAATGCTTGTACAATTATCGAAAGACCCAATGAGACTGTTTGATGATATCTGGTCGGGTGCGCAGCAGCCCTCTGCTCCGGCATTCAAGGTCGATATTTCAGAAGATGAGGCGGGTTTTCATATTGACGCAGAACTTCCAGGCATCGCAAAGGAGAATGTGACGCTCAATGTTGAGGATGATGTCCTCACCATCAAGGCGGAACGGAAAGTGGAAACAGAAGAGAACAAGAAGAATTACCACCGCATTGAGAGAAGCGCAGGAAGTTTTTCCAGAAGCTTTAACCTTGGTGAGGTGATTGATCAGGAGAGCATCAGTGCGGATTTCAGGGAGGGGCTGCTTCATGTGACCCTTCCCAAAGCTGCACCGGTAAAGAAGAAAAAAGAAATTTCAATAAGTTAGAATCAATCTGAATCTGTGCCCGATTTCGGAGAGCAGGTCGGGCATTTTTTATATCACGTTCAAATAAGGGACATTCACTATGGGTAAAATTATCGGCATCGACCTTGGCACCACGAACTCTTGTGTTTCTGTCATGCAGGGATCGCAGCCAACGGTTATCGAAAATTCAGAGGGGAACCGTACCACGCCCTCAATTATAGCGTTAACCAAGACAGGTGATCGTCTTGTAGGGCAGGCAGCAAAAAGGCAGGCCATCACCAACCCGAAGAACACTATTTTTTCTATCAAGCGCTTCATGGGGCGCAAATATGATGAAATCACCAGCGAGAAAAAGATTGCTCCCTATGAAATCATCAACGAAAATGGCGAGGCTCGCGTAAAGATCAACGACAAAATCTACTCGCCACAGGAAGTTTCAGCAATGATTTTGCAGAAAATGAAGCAAACGGCTGAAGACTTTCTTGGCGAAAAGGTAACGGAAGCTGTTATCACCGTACCAGCCTATTTCAATGATGCCCAGCGACAGGCTACAAAAGATGCAGGGCGTATTGCCGGTCTGGAGGTCAAGCGTATCATCAATGAACCAACTGCCGCTGCTCTCGCTTACGGTCTCGACAGAAAGCAGGAGAGCGAGAAAGTTGCGGTCTTCGATCTTGGTGGCGGAACCTTTGATATCTCCATTCTTGAGCTTGGTGATGGAGTGTTCGAGGTTAAGTCAACCGATGGCGACACCCATCTCGGTGGCGATGACTTCGACCAGAAAATTATCGACTATATCGCCGACGAGTTCAAAAAGCAGGAGGGAATCGATCTTCGCAAGGATGCCATTACCCTGCAGAGACTGAAAGAGGCGGCTGAGAAAGCAAAAATTGAGCTTTCGTCAAGGACTGACACGGAGATCAACCTTCCCTTCATTACAGCAACACAGGAAGGACCAAAACATCTGGTAATCAATCTTACTCGTGCCAAATTCGAGGCTTTATGTGCCGATCTCTTCGACAAGATTCTTGATCCTTGCCGCCGTGCCATCAAGAATTCCAAAGTTGAGATGAAGGAAATTGACGAAGTCGTTCTGGTTGGCGGTTCAACACGCATACCGAAAGTACAGGCACTGGTCAAGGATTTTTTTGGAAAAGAGCCAAACAGAAGTGTCAACCCGGATGAAGTTGTAGCCATAGGCGCGGCAATCCAGGGTGGTGTTCTGAAGGGCGATGTCACCGACGTGCTGTTGCTTGATGTCACTCCGCTCTCTCTTGGTATTGAAACCCTTGGCGGTGTCATGACAAAACTTATCGACGCAAACACCACGATTCCTACAAGGAAACAGGAGGTCTTTTCAACTGCTGGCGACAACCAGACCTCTGTTGAGGTTCATGTGCTGCAGGGAGAGCGTCCAATGGCTGCAGACAACAAAACACTGGGACGTTTCCACCTTGGCGATATTCCTCCCTCTCCAAGAGGTATGCCGCAGATTGAGGTTACTTTTGATATTGATTCAAACGGTATACTCAACGTTTCAGCAAAAGACAAGGCTATCGGAAAGGAGCAGAGCATAAGAATCGAGTCGAGCAGCAAACTCACCGATGCTGAAATCAATAAAATGAAAGAGGATGCCAAAATCCACGCTGCGGAAGATCAGAAACGCAAGGAGGATATTGATACCAGAAACGTAGCAGACTCACTCATTTTCAGCACTGAAAAGCAGTTGAAAGATCTCGGCGATAAAATACCGGCCGACAAACGCCCCCTCCTGGAAGGTTCGCTTGAAAAACTCAAGGAAGCTTACAAGAACGGAACCATTGAGTCTCTGAAAAGTGCCATGGAAGAGGTCAACAAGGAGTGGAGCGAAATTGCCTCGCACCTCTATCAGTCCCAGGGACCGGGTTCTTCACAGCCTGAACCGGAAGCTCAGAGCGGAGGCAATGAAAAAACGAAAAAAAGCGGTGCAGAAGGTAACGTTGAGAATGCCGAGTACGAAGTAATCGACGGCAACGAAAAGTAAACACCAATCACGGTGAGTTCTGCAGAAACAGACAAAGGGATTCCTTGGTGAATCCCTTTGTTTATTTAACAGGGTTTTGCTAATTTAATCCCTGTTGAAGGCACAACTCCGGAGAGTTTTATAATTTGCAAATTTTAACCCCTGCAAACCATGCAACCTCAGCTCAGCCGTCCGTACACCGCCACGAATCAGGTCAGGGTCAGTACATCGGGACCATGGTCAGGCAATGCGGCTCATAAAGTAGGAAAATATTATATCACCTCAGCCAAAAGGGACGATTGGGGTAAGCTGCACATCCAGATTGGCCCGGCCTCTGGACGCAGAAAGTTATCGCCAACCAGAGAGATGATCAATAAAGTTATTTCAGGGGAGATCGAGCTTTTTGTTCTCTCAACACAGACTGATATCGGTATTGATCTCCAACAGAAGGTGCTCGACAACGAAAACCGCTACGTCATTGATTTTGATAAGCGCGGCATCAGATGTACCATGAGGGACATTCCTGTCTTTTACAGCTCACTGCAACAGCAACTCTGTGTTGAAATTGATCGGCGCACCTATACCGTTGATGAATTTTTCAGGTAGCCTTGGCCAATATCTTCTTATCAAACAAGAAATAACCCCGGCCTGACCGGGGCTATTGCTGATTGGCCCTGTCATATTTACTTCAGTTCGAACGCAAGCGCACTCTCCTAAAGTTTTTTGCGAGCCAAGGCTGCCTGTGATGAGGTTGGATAGATGTTGATCAGATCCATGAACCTTGCTTTTGCATTGACCGCATCTCCTGTCAACTCAAAAGAGAGTGCCTGCTTGTAAAGGGAAGCTGGACGTTTGCTGCTTTTGGTATACTTTGAGATAACTACCTGATATTCAAGAATGGCCTTTTCATACCACTTCTCACCAAAATAGCTTTCCGCAACATAAAACTGCGCCTCATCGGCAAGAGCTGATGCTGGCTTTCTCTGCAATAACAGGGTAAAGCTCTCTCTTGCTGCAGCATAGCTTTTCTTGTTGAGCTTCTCCTCTCCATCACTGAGTAATGCAGCATCAGTCAACGGAACAAGTGGCAACGGCGAAAGCGGAGGCGAAAGAGTCTCCTGCTTGGCGGAAGCAATATACTGCTCAATTTTCTGCAACCTCAATTCCAGCTCATCAACCTTGTGTACCAGCAAAGAATCCTCCATGCCAAGCCGGCCAAAAGTCTGACGATTATGGTGAGAAATCTCTTCAATACTTCCCTGCAACCGTGAAACATCATCCCTTACCTGCTGGACATCTGAATAGGAGACCGCCGACTGGGTTTTAATGGTTTCAGATTCCGTTTTTAATTTTCTCACATTATCTTCAACCACAAGAAGATCCTGCTTTGATGCACAGGCTGAAAGAGCGAGAAGCGGAAAAAAAATAAGGGGTTTGATCTTTTTATACATAGCCAGTAAAGGTTTCTTCCTGTTATTTTACAACAAAATGAGCCCGGCGGTTTTTTGCCCAGGCCTCTTCACTCTGACCCTGAGCAAAGGGACGCTCTTCACCGAAACTGACCGTTTCAATGCGAGATGGGCTTACACCAAATCTGACCAGATACTCTTTTGCGCTTGCCGCCCGGCGATCTCCGAGTGCAAGGTTATATTCAGAAGTACCCCTTGCATCACAATGGCCTTCAATAAGAGCTGCCTTGGCAGCATGGCTCGACAACCATCCACCGTTTTGCGTCAACTGTTCCTGCGCTTCAGTACTCAGGGTAGCACTGTCATAATCATAAAACACATCACCCAGCGGTCCCGTCTGCCATTGATCAAATCCATAACCGGATGGCGACGCTGGCAGCTCTGGCCGCGATGACGAGGATGACAAAGATGGCTGACTTGACGTACCTTCATCAGGAGTTACTGCGCTTTTTGATGAACATCCTGCGGTCACCATCAAAGCGAGAACAATAATGATGTTTTTTTTCATGGATTCTGCTCAATTAAGCATTAATAAAAAAGGGGCCGACAGAACAACCGTCCGCCCCCTTGTTGTTTTTACGGGATACCTCGTGTTATTCGGCAACAAAATGAGCCCGTCTGTTCTGAGCCCATGCCTCCTCAGTGTGGCCGATGACAAATGGTTTTTCTTCACCATAGCTGACCGTCTTCAAACGTGCAGGAGCTATACCAAGGTTGACAATGTAATCCTTGGCACTGTTTGCACGGCGCTCACCAAGGGCAAGATTATACTCACTTGTGCCTCTCTCATCGCAGTGACCTTCGATGATAACATTGTTTGCTGCATTTGCTGCAATCCAGTTTGCATTGGTCTTCAATTGCACAACAGCCTCCTCACGAAGATCTGAACGATCAAAGTCATAG
Organism: uncultured Chlorobiaceae bacterium; assembly: GCA_903851535.1. Lineage (GTDB taxonomy): Bacteria > Bacteroidota > Chlorobiia > Chlorobiales > Chlorobiaceae > Chlorobium. The sequence continues at coordinate 7,021 of CAINOO010000025.1, forward strand.
AACACATCCCCAAGACCTGGCAAAACAATTACCGGAGCTGGTGGTGGCGGAGGTGCTGCAGGAGGCGGTGCGACAACTTTTTCACAGCAACCACACGCTCCAAGAAAAAACATCGCCGGGATAAACAGCGATCTTAACAAAGGCTTCACAGAATTCATTTTTCCCCCCTTTTTTCATTGTTATTTCAAGAGATACCAGAACTACCGAAATAATGACCACGATGGCTGTGTCTGCTCACCATCAACCTGCAACAAAATCCTCCCGTCACCTCCCTTCGCACTCATAACATACAATTTTTCTTTACCCTGACGGTTTGAAGTAAAGACAATCATCTCTCCATCCGGAGACCATGAGGGAGACTTGTTCTCCCCGCAATTTTGCGTCAACTGCGTGAGACCCGACCCATCCGCATTGATGGTAAATATATTGATTTCACCACCCTTTTCCCATGTAGTGTACACAATTTTATCACTAACAGGAGACCAGGAGGGCTGTGTATTATAACGACCACTGAAAGTAAGCCTGTTTACCTGCCCGGACGCAAGATCCTGAATAAAAAGTTGTGGCAAGCCATTGCGCGAAGAGACAAATGCCATCTTGCTGCCATCGGGTGAAAATGTTGGTGAAATATTGATACTTTTGCTGTTTGTAACCTTTCTGGAGATTGTCCCGTCGGTGTTTACAAGATATATCTCCTGGTTACCATCAAAAGAGAGGGTTGCAGCTACCTCATTACTGTTTCTCCAGCCCGGGTCAATACTGACAGCACTCTTGCCGACTACTGCGGTTCTCCCTCCGGTGAGGTTCCTGATAGAGAGCGCAGGCCTGCCGGAGGAAAAGTCAATATAGGCAAGATACCTTCCATCCGGCGAAAGCACCGGATTCATGGAAATAGATTTCGAATTGGTCAGTTGCCTGACACCATAGCCATCAAATTCACACTCATAGATCTCCTTGAAGCCGGTTTTATTTGAAATAAAAACTATTTTGCTGCCAAATACCGAGCGTTTACCGGTAAGAAGTTGCACAAGATCTGCGCAGAAGGCATGAGCCATTGAGCGTAAATCGGCCTCTGTCCCACTATAGGTTTTGCTCATGAGTAATTTTGACCCCGCAGCCTCATACACCTTCATGTCAAGAATAATCGTATCTGATTTCATCGTAACCACTCCCCCGACATAGACCTCCGCGCCTACCGAAGTCAGTGCCGGAAAATTAATGACGACACTGTTCCTGTCGCTATGTTCCTTAACGTTAAGTGGTGGAGAAATCAGCGAAAAAAGCCTGGTAAAATCGAGACCATCATGCATGGTAACATCAAGACTCTGCGCAAACTTTGTCTCTTTCCGACCCTTTGCATCCAGTTTGTCAAGCACAAGAGCAATATTGCCCGAGCCCTCTTTACGGATGGCTATATACTCCTGCCCCTCAGCCGCAACGAGGTGCAAGGGGAAAAGGAGACAAAAGAGCAACGCAAAAACGGAAAAAACAACACCTCGAAAAAATTGCATCATAACAAAAAAAAGCTTTAATCGTTACCGGTAATCCTGGCTGAGGGTCGTGAAAGAATCAGATCCACCCATAGTTTACTGTTCAGGGTAAATATAGTGAAATATAGTAAAAAACAGAGACACCTCTCCCCTATTCAATACCTTCAGGAGTAAACACAAAACCAATCCATACGTCACCCCCCGCCTCTTCTTTCGATAAAACGGGAAGGGGCGATGAACGCTCAAGCGCTTTTTTCACTGAATTATTCAAATACTCGCTCGGTGCTCGCTTGTCATAAAGAATCTGACGAATGGTACCATCAGCCGCAATATTGATGCGAACGTAGACCTCCATACCGTAACTGTTTTTGAGCAACTGCTTTGAAAAAGCCCAGTTCTGCTGAATAATGGATGCAATTTGTGCCTTGTAGGAGTCTGCGGTTCCTCTACCTCCATACCCTTTTCCCACACCATTTCGTCCGGATGAAGAACTTGCTTGCCCACGTCCCGACCCTGTTCCCGTTCCAGTTCCCGCGACCTCCGACTTGACTTTCTGCTGCAGCTGGTCAAGTGCACTGCTTAAATTAGTAGCGGATGGCTTGGGCAATTGAGCCGTTTTTTTATCGACATTTTGTTTAAGCCGAAGAAGCGCCTGGTTGATATCCGGCTTTTTCTCAACATCTTTCGGCTTAGGCGGCTCGACGGCAATTTTCCTGGCGATAACCGGCAATTTTTTTGGAACCGGAAGCGGAACCGGTTCCTTGACACTCTTTTTGCTGACAGGAGGAGGTGGTACCGCCCGGGATGGTGCCACAACAGCGCCTGCAGCACCCTCTTGGAGAGAATTTTCACTCGATGCCCCTGACCCGGCTGAAGAAACGAGAGTAACTGTCACAATTTTCGGCTTTTGATGCCTGTCAGCATCCCATAACTGAAAATAAAGCGCCAAAAAAAGCACAAAAACGTGCATTGCGGCAGCACCGACAAGCCAGAGCGAAAAATGTTTTTCCGCATAAGGAAGCTTCTGACCTTTTTTCATACGCCCCACCTATCTCCTGCCTTCCCTGGAAACGGCCAAAGGCTCTGTCACCATACCAATCTTTTCAATTCCTGCGTCCCTGATCTGGGCCATGACATCCATAACCAGCCCGTAAGGCAACGATTTATCGGCCTTGAGATAGACCTCTGCGGTCTGCTTTACATCAAGAATCGTCGGCAGCTTTTCGCGAACCTCCGATGCATTCAATTGATACTGATTGATAAAAACCCGCCTCGACGCGTCAATGCTGATGATAAGAGACTTCTCATCCACATCCATTTTCTGCAGGGTGGTCTGGGGCGTTTCAACTTTAACACCATGCGTCATCATGGGAGCTGTCACCATAAAAATGATCAACAGCACCAGCATGACATCAACAAATGGAGTAACGTTAATGTCGCTCATCAACCGGCGGCCTTTTCCTGAAGTTATCATATCTGCGGGTTCTGCCCTACGGCTCGTTGATGAATGCTGCAACAAATTCAGGAGAAAACTCCTCCAGGTCCCGCTCTATGACACCGATCTTATTCGTAAAAGAGTTGTAGGCAATAACGGCAGGAATGGCCGCAGCAAGACCTGCCGCAGTGGCAATAAGCGCTTCCGAAATACCAGGCGCAACAGCCGCGAGCGAAGCCGATTGGGTCAAACCGATCGTATGGAATGACGTCATAATCCCCCACACCGTCCCGAAAAGACCGATAAAGGGGGCCGTATTGCCGACCGTTGCAAGAAAGGGGACAAGGGTAGAGAGCCTCTTGTTTTCAGCATTAACCTCCCGTTTCACCGCCCGGGCAATACGCGCCTTCGCATGGCGCATATCTCCCTTGTCGCCAAGCGCCCGATACTCGATGTAGCCTGAGCGGAAAACTCTCGGCAATGAACCATATCTGAAATTTTCACTTTCTGTGAAGATCTTGTCGATATTGTGGACTTCGAAAAAATAGTCAAGAAACGCCTTTGACTCACGCAAGGATTTCCTCAAATAGCCAAACTTATAGGCAATGATTGCCCATGATATGATCGAAAATGAGAGCAGCACCGAAAGCACCATCAGCACCACAACTCCGGCATCCGAAATCAGCCCAAATATACCGAGTCTGGAATCAAGCATAGGGTTAGAAAGCAATGAGAATTCATTAAAACAGATGAACATTCTGTATCACCGTGTAGGCCAACGCTGAACCGGAAAGAGCGCAAAGCGTATTGACCAGATCATTATTAACAAGAGGAGTCCCTTTGAGAAGCCGGTTTTCAACCAACGACCCATCAGGAGCCAGGCTGTGTGTCCTCTCCGTCACCTTTTCACGGATTGGATCGAAATACTGGGCCTGAACGGTTGCTCCAAAAAAGCTGTCGACCAGACTGGCCAGAAGGCCAGAAAAACCAATTAAAAGAAAAGACTGCACCACCCCGAAGTCACTCATCCACTTGACATTGACCGCCAATGCACTGGCACAGATAAACAGTGAGCCGATAAAGGCACCCGAAGTACCCGGCACAGAAACACCACCGGAAGTTCCAACAGGTACCTCCCTGAAGGTCGTCACCAGCCACGCTTTCGGATTTGGCCACATGGTACCGATTTCCGTCGCCCACGTATCGGCCTGTACCGCTGCAAGCGTTCCAAGATAAGCAAAAAAGAGTGCAGGATTATTGGTCAGCGAAAAAAGAATCATCATAATCCAGGCAATTCCACCATTGGCATAGACCTGCCCGGCATCCCGCTGTGATCCTTTTTCAAAAACCAGATCAAACTTCGCCTTCCGTTTTTTGCCCAGTTTTGAAAGCACTGAAGAGAGAAGATAAAAAGTGAGCAGCGGCACCGTCCACTCAACACCACCAATACCGAAAATGGTTGTTCCAAGCAAAAATGTTGCCGTTGCCCCGCTGTTGTCAAGAAACTTGACCTTGATCGAAAAAACAGCAAGAAAAAGGGCAAACACTCCCCCAAGCAAAAACTGCTCAAGATGAATGGTATGATTCATCTCAAGAACGTAGAGGATGTAGGCAATGGAGACCGGAATAAAAAAATTATCGAGCCCGTGAGACAACAGCGCCTCGACGGCAGTGGCAACCACGGCAAGAAGAAGAGCAAGCGCCAAAAGCATCAGTATCGACGTTCCGGCCAGACCCCCGCTGAACTGTGCGCGGAATACCAGAAGGGTCGCACTGAGCAGCAAAAATCCACTCAAAAACATGGTTAGCGATCCCTCAACAGTCTTGGGACTTTTCGTCAGATGCTCAATATGCTTTTTGCCGACCGAGCTACCAACCAGAGCGGCAAGAGAATCGCTTACGCCCATCACCAGCATGGAGGTCTGCAATATCCACTTATGTGACTCCCACAAAAAAAGCAGTTGAAGCAGAAAAACCAGCGGGAAAAGCAGCGAACCATAGCTTTTCATTGCTGGCGGCAGTGCACTTCTCTCTTCAGAAGGGGCAAGCAGGGAACTGAACCATTGCTGTCGGATGTTCAATCCATTAAAGAGCAACAAAAGCGCAGCCGCAAGTGCAGGATAAAAGTTTGACTGAAAATAGGCTGGAATGAAAAAGATAACCACACCCATCGAAAGGTGAACGATTTTCCTGACAACAAGAGCACTGATACTGAACTTCCTCGTAAGCAGTTCCGCAAGAAGAACAAAAAGAAGAACAAGGGAAAGTGTCAGGAAAAAGGCTGGAAAATCCTGTGGCAATGGAGCTTGGAGATTCAGCATGAGTCGATTGTTAATCTGGTTGCACAAAAATGTATAACGTTAACGGTACAGAATAAACAGCAAATATCCGCCAGATTATAACATTTTTAATGTTTGTTTTAATAAAAGTTTAAATGTAGTTTAAGTCAAATTTTCGTTTAACACCGAAAAAAAATTTCAATAAAATGGCTGCATCCAATCCAGAGGGTACCTTTTTCACAGGAGGCAGTGACCATCCTGCACAGCATCACGACCCATTTTCCGGCATCGTTGCAGTGTACTTGCCAAACTCTCTCCAGTCAGGGTTCATAACCGTTCCTCCCGTACTATAATACGAGAACCGCTCCCAGGTCCATTTTTCTCTTTTCAATCGTATCGTTACTGTGGCTTCGGGATCGGCAGCCCCGGAGATATCTTAGTTAACAGCCAAAAAAAATTACTGCCATGAGATCTGATACTGTCAAAACAGGGTTTGAAAAAGCGCCGCACCGCAGCCTTCTTAAAGCCACAGGTTCTATTGTTTCAAACAGCGACTTCAAAAAGCCCTTTATCGGGATATGCAACTCCTATAACGAACTGATCCCCGGCCACTCCCACCTGCAGGAACTGGGCCGCATCGCAAAAGAAGAGGTTCGCAAGGCTGGAGGAGTTCCCTTTGAATTCAATACCATCGGCGTCTGCGACGGTATTGCAATGGGCCATATCGGCATGCGCTACTCCCTTGCAAGCCGCGAGCTCATTGCTGACAGCGTCGAAACCGTCGCTGAAGCCCATCGACTCGACGGACTTGTCTGCATTCCGAACTGCGACAAAATCACCCCCGGCATGATGATGGCCGCACTGCGCATCAACATCCCGGTCATCTTTGTCTCCGGCGGCCCCATGAAAGCCGGCCACACCCCTGCGGGCAAAACCGTTGACCTCATTTCAGTCTTTGAAGCAGTCGGCCAGTACAGCGCCGGAAAAATCAGCAAC
>CAINOO010000026.1 GCA_903851535.1 uncultured Chlorobiaceae bacterium
AAGTGATTTTAATGAATTCTAAGGTATAAACGATTATGATATACCAGATGCAGATGCCTGCAAAAATAGAGGTTGACGAAGCTTCCCATACGGATCGTTTCGGCAGGTTCATTGCCCAGCCGCTTGAGCGCGGTTATGGTGTGACCCTCGGAAATGTTATGAGAAGAGTTCTTCTTGCCTCACTTCCGGGAACTGCAATAACAGGGATTAAAATAGATGGTGTATTTCATGAGTTTGCTGCCATTGACGGTGTTCGTGAAGATGTACCAGAGATTGTCCTGAACCTCAAAAAGGTTCGTTTCAAGTCTACCTGTAAAAGAAACTGCAAGACCTCCCTTACGCTTGTCGGGCCAATGGATTTTACCGCAGGTGATATTACTGCCCAGGAAGGCGAATTTGAGGTATTGAATAAAGAAATGCACGTTGCAACTATAAATGCGGGAGCAACGGTCAAAATCGATCTTTACATTGGAAGAGGTCGTGGCTACATGCCGGCAGAGGATAACAGGCCTGAAGGAATGCCGATAGGTTACATCGCTGTTGATGCAATTTATACACCGATCAGAAATGTCAAGTTTACGGTAGAAAATACCCGTGTTGGTCAGCGAACGGATTATGAGAAAATGATTCTTGACGTCGAAACTGACGGCTCTGTCAGTCCGGATGATTCAATCAGTCTTGCTGGCAAAATCATCACGGACCATGTTACCTTTTTCGCCAATTTCTCTCCGACAGAAGAAGAGTTTACCGAAGAAGAGTTCAAGCAGCAGGATGATGAGTTTGAGACCATGCGCAGGCTGTTTCATACCAAAATCGAAGATCTTGATCTCTCTGTTCGTTCACATAACTGCCTCAGACTTGCGGAAATTGATACGATTGGTGAACTCGTTTCCCACAAGGAGGACGAATTGCTTAACTACAAGAATTTCGGCAAGAAGTCGCTCACAGAGCTGAAGGAACAGCTTGAAAAATTCGACCTGAAGTTTGGTATGGATATTACCAAGTATCAGATGAAATGATAAAATCGTAACCGTTTTTTTTGAATTATTGAGATCAGGAAATAGACATGCGTAAAGTTAAGCCGGTAAGAAAACTCGGAAGAACCGCAGCCCATAGAAAGGCGACACTCAGTAACCTGTCAACACAACTGCTTGTCTACAAGCGTATTGAAACGACAGAGGCAAAGGCCAAAGAGACGCGCAGGGTTGTTGAAAAGATCATTACCAAGGCACGTAAAGGTACGGTTCATGCCCAGCGTGAAATCTTCAAGGATATCCGTGACAAACAGGCTATCAGAATACTCTTTGAAGAGATTGTTGCCAAAGTAGGTACCCGCAATGGAGGTTACACTCGCGTTATCAAGCTTGCCCCTCGTTTCGGTGATGCAGCGAAAATGGCCGTCATTGAACTTGTCGATTATCAGGAAGCTCCATCAGCAAGCCAGAAAACCGGGAAGCAGGATCGCGCCAAACGAGTCAAGGGTTCAAAGAAAACGGCAGAAGCCGCAGTTGCAACCGCCGGGTAATCTGCTCGTTCAGACTTCTTTGTAGAGGATTATCACTGTCAGTCATTGTCTGTGGAAAAGTAATTTATCCGCGGACAATGACTATCTGTTTTTCCGAGAAAAAAGAGCTGACCGCATTGATTGGGTGTAATTCTATTTTTGCGGGAAATCCCTCGTTATTTTTGCTTGACTCCAGAGCGACTGCTATCTCCGCGTCGAGATTTCCCCCTTTAAGGCAGATGAGTGTTCCACCGGGATTCAGAAGCCGCCCGGCATAGGAGCAGAGCTTGTCGAGCGGTGCAACCTGCCTGGAGAGTACCGTATCAAAGAGAACGCCCCGAAGCTCTTCTACTCTCGTATGCACAGCTTTGGCATTATTGATGCCAAGCTCCTTGATCATGGCCTGACAGGCTGCAATTTTTTTGCCAGTAGCATCGACGAGAAGAAATCGGGAGCGGGGAAAGAGGAGTGCGAGCGGAATCCCTGGCAGTCCCCCCCCGGTTCCGAGATCGAGGACATGTTCATTCTCGCGGAATGAGTGATAAAGGCTGATCAAAAGTGAATGAAAAATATGTTTGATGATGATTGGCGCATCTTCCTTCCGGCTTATCAGGTTTATCTTGCGGTTCCACTCTTCAAGGCATTTGCCATAGCGAGCCAGTTTTTGCAGTGTTTCAGGATCTACTTCCATTGCCTGTTCAGCACATAACAGTTGCAGTGTTGATAGATCATCATTCTGTCGTTTCATAAGTTACTCGATCCTTTCTGTTCAGTGGTTTACTCCCAAAAAACGATATTTTAGCATGAATGACAAATCACCCCAGCTCTTTGTCGTTACGCGACACCGTCTTTCCCGAAAATAATCGTAAATTGCCCAAGGATCGTGCCAGTGGCTGTCTTTTTTGACAATGCAGACAAGAGAAAGTGTGTAATAATGAGTAATGGTTTGAGCAGACATGTGTATGCCGTTATCATGGCGGGCGGGATTGGTAAAAAACTTTGGCCCCTTTCGAGAAAAAAATTACCAAAACAGTTTGTTGACCTGTTTGATGATGGGACGATGGTGGCCAAAACAGTCAGACGCATCTCCGCTTTGGTGCGCGAGGAGAATATTTTCATCATCACCAGCGAACTGGGTCGAACGCTGCTTGCGACCTCTCTTGGCAGCTTCAGTCGTGACAATATCATCGTTGAACCTTCCAGTCGTAATACAGCGCCCTGTATCGCCCTTGCAACGGCTCATATCAAAAAAAGGGATGCTGATGCGGTGACCATTGTCCTTCCTTCCGACCATCTTGTGTTTGATGAGCAGGCATTTATTAAAATAGTTGAGGCTGG
>CAINOO010000027.1 GCA_903851535.1 uncultured Chlorobiaceae bacterium
TAATGGAAAAGAGTTATGGTGACGCTTCTCGTCATGGCCTTTGTTCGAAAGAAAGTAGCACTTCATGAAGATAATCTAACGTTATTACGCAAAAGTAGTCCTACTGAGAGAGAAGATTTTTAGCTCAGGGTGAGATGAATGCGCTCCATAGCCTCTTTGGCGGCGAGCTGTTCGGCATCTCTTTTCCTCTGGGCTGTGCCTGTTCCAAGGATCTGGCCGCTGCAGCTCACTGATACGGTGAAGCTTTTTTCGTGCTCTGCGCCGGTTTCGGTTATCACGGTGTAGAGGGGGGGGGAAGATGGTTCGACTGGGTGTGTTCGATGAGGCGGCTTTTATAGTTATGTTCGGCGGCCACAATCGTTTGAAAATTGACATGCTCAATGATGTGGTGTATCACAAAATCGTAGGCGGCCTGGATGCCTTTGTCGAGATAGATGGCGCCAATGAGGGATTCGAAGGCGTCGGCAAGGGCGGCCTCGCTGCTACGGATTTTATGGTGATCAGCCGATTCGCCGAGGATGAGATAGTCGCCAAGCTGGAGGCTGCGGGCAAAACCGGCAAGGGATTTGCTGTTGACAATTTTGGCCCGGTTGCTTGAGAGTTCTCCTTCGGCACTTTCGGGAAAGCCTTTGAAAAGGTATTCGGAAATCAGCATACCGAGTACCGAGTCGCCAAGAAATTCAAGACGCTGGTTCGATTCGACCATGCCGATGGTGGCCGGGTCATGCACAACGGAGCGGTGGGTCAGGGCCGTCTGGTAAAGCAGGACATTGCGGCCCAATTCTCCGACAAGTTGTTGCAAAAATGCAACAGTTTCCAATGAAAGCGTACACTCTGTGCCGCAAGCGTTCTCCGTATCATCACCACTATCACCCAAGCCTTTCAGCTTTTGCCAAAACTTTTCCAAAGCCAGCAACGGTACTGCCTCAGAGCGATGAACCGTTCCTGAAAATCAGCGAGCCGTTGTGCCCGCCAAAGCCGAAGCCGTTGTTGAGCGCATATTCGATAGAACGGGGTTTTGGGGTGTTCGGTGTTACGTCAAGGTCAACCAGCGGATCAAGATTATCAAGATTGATGGTTGGTGGCACAATCTGGTGCTGCATGGCAAGCAGGCAGGCGATCGATTCAACCACTCCGGCAGCGCCGAGCAGGTGGCCGGTCATCGATTTTGTTGCACTGATGTTGAGCTTGTAGGCGTGCTCACCAAAAACGGTTTTGATGGCAGCAATTTCTGCAACATCGCCGAGTGGGGTGGAGGTGCCGTGGGTATTGATATAGTCGATTTTGTCTGGTGTAATGCCCGCCATGTCGAGTGCCGTTCTCATGGCATTGATGGCTCCTATGCCTTCAGGATGTGGTGCAGTCAGGTGATAGGCATCGGCGGTTGCTCCTACACCGACGATTTCACCGTAAATCTTTGCTCCACGAGCTTTGGCTGATTCGAGTGATTCAAGAATCAGCGATCCGGCTCCTTCGCCCATGACAAAGCCGTCACGGTCACGGTCGTAAGGCCGGGATGCCTGCTGTGGACGGTCGTTGGCTGTAGAGAGCGCTCTGGCTGAGTTGAAGCCACCAACACTCATCTGCGTTATTGGCGCTTCCGATCCGCCACAAACCATGTAGTCGGCCATACCTGCCTGAATAAGCATGTATGCGTCCATAATGGCATGGAGCGATGTTGCACAGGCCGACGCGGTTGCATAGTTTGGACCCCGGAGTCCATTACGGATTGAAATCTGCCCGGCAGCGATGTCGGGGATAAGCATGGGAATAAAGAAGGGGCTGATCCGTTTCGGGCCTCGTTCCAGAAAATTCTTGAACTGTTGCTCGTAGGTGGTCATTCCTCCTATGCCCGATCCATGCACCACACCGATTCTGAGCGGGTCAATCTCCGTCAGATCAAGCCCGGAATCTTTCAGTGCATGGCCGGCAGCAATAACTGCGTACTGACAAAAGGGGTCCATGCGGTCGGCAGATTTTCTGTCAATATGATCCGAAGCGGTAAATCCCTTGAGTTCGCAGGCAAAGGTGGTCGAAAAATCGGTTGTATCGAAATAGGTGATAGGCGCGGCACCACTTTTGCCTTCATAGAGTGCCTGCCAGAACTCCTCTTTGGTAAGACCTACAGGAGTGAGAACTCCTATTCCGGTAACAACTATCCTTTTGCGATCCTGAGCCATAGGTTCTGATTTAACTGGTTTGCCGTTTGCCTGCTTTCTATTGGGTAATGCTTACTTCTTTTTGACGATGTAGTCGATAGCCTGCTGGACGGTGCCGATCTTCTCTGCATCTTCATCAGGAATCTGTACACCGAACTCGCTCTCAAGTTCCATGATCAGTTCAACGGTATCAAGTGAATCTGCACCGAGATCGTCGGAAAATTTTGATTCCATTTTGATCTGATCCTTGTTGACGCCCATCTTGCTGACGATAATATCGTATACTTTGTCTTTGATTTCTGCTTCGGTCATTGCATGTTCTCCTGATTAAATGTTGGTCGTGACTAAAAAAAAATTGAAAAAGTTTGACAATATACAAAGAAAAGAGGCTTGCCCAAATCACATAACCATGCCGCCGTTAACGCTGATGACCTGGCCGGTGATGTAGGAGGATTGGTCGCTGGCCAAAAATGCAACAGCATTGGCTACATCCTGCGGCGTGCCGAAGCTCGCGAGCGGGATGGCATCGAGCATTTTCTGGCGAACTTCGTCGGAAAGCGCATCGGTCATCTTCGAGGAGATGAATCCCGGTGCGACGGCATTGGCCCTTATGTTGCGCGATGAAAGCTCTTTTGCGACCGATTTGGTGAAGGCAATGACGCCTCCCTTTGATGCGGCATAGTTGGCCTGGCCGGCATTGCCCATGAGTCCGACAACCGAAGCGATGTTGATGATTGAGCCGGAACGCTGTTTCATCATGATTCGGCTGACTGCCTTGGTGCAGACAAACGTTCCTTTCAGGTTGACGGTAAGCACGGCATCCCAGTCCTCTTCGCTCATGCGCATCAGCAGCCCGTCACGGGTGATGCCAGCATTGTTGACAAGGATATCGATTCTGCCGGTTGCGGCGGCAATGTCATTGACACCTTTTTGCACGGCCTCGGCGTTGGTGACATCGAGCTCAAAGCAGTAGGCTTTTTTGCCGAGCTTCTCAACACCTTCGGCTGTTTCCGTCAGCCATTCTGCTTTGATATCGCATACCACAATATCGGCGCCTCTTGCAGCCAGATCAAAAGCAATAGCCTGCCCGATGCCTCTGGCAGCTCCGGTGATAAGAGCAATTTTTCCTTCAAACATGGTTTTTGTCGGTTGATGTTAATGGCTTCGTTCCCACAAATGAATACAATTCCTAAACGAGAGGCAGAAGATCTGCTGCCGTATCAATGCCGCGGATGGCGACGGTTTTGTCGATGCGTTTGATCAAGCCCTGCAGCACTTTTTGCGGCCCGATTTCAACAAACTCCCTTATTTCTCCCTGTACCATCACTTCAACAGATTGTGACCAGAGCACGGAGCTGGTAAGTTGCAGGAGCAGGTTTTTGCGGATTTCATTGGCATCGGTTACCAGCGCTGCAACGGCGTTCATACAGACCGGTATTTCAGCATCTTTTATCTCAATTTCTGCAAGTGCGGCAGCAAGCTCCTCTTCGACTGGTTTCATAAGAGGGGAGTGGAAGGCTCCTGAAACAACCAGCTCTTTGGCCATACGGGCCCCTTTGGAGGGTGCCAGCTCAATGGCTCTTTTTACCGCAGCAATATCTCCAGAGAGGACAACCTGGCCGGGAGAGTTGAAATTAGCTGCCTGAATAACTCCCTCCTGGCTTGCTTCAGCAAGGAGAGCCTCAAGGGCGCTGTCGGGCATACCGATAATGGCCGCCATGGTTCCGGGATGTACTTTGCCTGCATTCTGCATCAGCTCGCCCCGTTTGGCCACAATGCGGACGGCGTCATCAAAGCTGATGGAACCGGCAAAGCAGAGCGCACTGTATTCACCGAGGCTGTGACCGGCACTCATGGCCGTATCTTTTCTGCCGAGCAGGGTTGCAACAGCAATACTGTGCAGAAATATGGCGGGCTGGGTATATCGGGTCTGACGCAACTCCTCTTCGTTGCCCGAAAACATGATGTCGGTGATCCGGTAGCCGAGGATCGTGTTTGCCCGCTCCATCAACTCGCGGGCAGCAGGGAATGTTTCAAAAATGTCGCGGCCCATGCCGCAATACTGTGAACCCTGTCCTGGAAAAACGAATGCCTTCATGAATGCGATTGTTCAGTAAAAAGGTGAATGGTTCAGCTCACTGCCATTTTATGTAAATGCCGCCCCATGTATAGCCCGCGCCGAAACTGACCAGTACCAGGTTGGAGCCGGTGTGCAGTTTCCCCGATTCGTCAAGTTCAGCCAAACATATTGGTATGGTGCCAGCCGTTGTGTTGCCGTAGAGGGCGACGTTCGATACAACCTTTTTCTCATCAACGCCCATCCGATCGGCAGTAGCATCAATGATCCGCTGATTGGCCTGGTGGGGCACAAGGTAATCGACATCATCCGCCGTCAGGTTGTTGCGGGTCATGATTTCACCGGCGACCTCCGCCATTGACATAACTGCGGCCTTGAACACCTGACGACCATCCTGGCGGATAGCGTGCATTTTTTTATCGATCGTTTCATGGCTTGCCGGATTGCGGCTGCCGCCTCCGAGCATGAGGAGATGATCTGTTCCGTTGGTTCCATCGGCGTAGAGCCGGGTATCAAGAATGCCGTACCCCTCCTCTTTTGCTGGCTCAAGAATGACGCCGCCAGCGCCATCTCCAAAAAGGATTGCGGTGGAGCGGTCGGTATAGTCGATAACCGACGACATTTTGTCGGCACCGATTACCATCACCTTTTTGTGGGCTCCGGTTTCGATAAAGCTTGATGCGACGTTCAGTGCGTAAAGAAATCCGGAGCAGGCCGCATTGAGGTCAAAGGCCCAGGCTTTGCTGGCTCCGATAATTTTTTGCGTGAAACAGGCCGTGGAGGGAAAGAGCATGTCGGGCGTCATGGTGGCTACAATAATCAGCTCTATCTCTGTGGCATCAATCTGCCTTTTTTCAAGAAGCTGCCGTGCAACCTCTCCGCACATGTATGAGGTTGGTTTTTCCGGATCATTGAGTATCCTGCGTTCGCTGATGCCTGTTCTTGAACGAATCCATTCATCATTGGTCTCAAGCATACGCTCAAGGTCATGATTGCTCAGAATATTGGGCGGTAAATATTTGGCGGTTGCCGTAATTGCAGCTTTCATGCGTTCTATGCCGTTATTTCATGCAGGAATAATACAAAAATTGCTCTTGCAGCCCGGTTGTTATATCCTTGCTGCAGAGGTCTACGGGTGGAAAAGGACTACTGTTCGGACAGGACTTCCGCGATATGTTCATTGACCCGTCTTTCAATCATGTGCTCAGCCATGTAGATCATGTTTTTGATTGCCCTCGAAGAGGAGCGGCCATGACCGACAATGGAGATACCGTCAACGCCGAGAAAGGGTACCCCTCCAAATTTTTCAACATCAAAAGGCTCAAACATGCCCTTGAAAAGGCCGGTTGTCAATGTGGCAACATCTTTCTCCATCTGGCCGGATGCAACAAGTTTTTCAAGTGAGCTCTTGAAGAGCGTGCCGAGAAATTCAGGGATGCTTTCACCGAATTTCAGGATGGTGTTGCCGACCAATCCGTCGCAAACCACAATGGTGGCCTTTCCTTTCAGAATGTCGTGCCCCTCTATGTTACCGAGGAAGGTTATTTTCCCTGCCCGGTCAGCCTCTTTGAGCAGCCAGTAGGCCTGCTTGAGTGTTTCGGAACCCTTGCCCTCCTCCTCTCCGATATTGAGCAGTCCGGTCAGAGGTTGTTCTATTCCTGCTCCATAGCGCTGATAGATGGTCAGCATCTCGGCAAACTGGACAAGATTTTCGGGCTTGCAGTCAACATTTGCGCCGACATCAACGATATTGGTCAACCCTTCGCCAAGTCGCGGAAAATAGGCGTAAATGGTCGGGCGAAGCACTCCGGGAATCCTTCCCAGCACAAAAAGTGAAGCGGCCATCTGCGCACCGGTATTGCCAGCGCTGACAAAGGCGTCGGCCTCTTTTGCCTTGCAGAGTTGCAAGCCTTTGACAAGCGATGAATTCTGCTTTGTCTTGACGGCCGTGGCAGGAATATCTTCCATGGTGACCACTTCGGGAGCATGCAGAAATCGCAGGTTAAGTGCACTGGTATCGCAGGTGGCAAGCAGCGGCTCAACTTTTTCAGATTGACCGATCAGCACAATTTCAAATCGGTTACTGCTTTCCTGCAAAGCCTGTACAACTCCCTCGATCACACAGGCGGGAGCGTGGTCACCGCCCATGGCGTCAACAACAATGGTCAACATGATGGGGTTTTTGTCTTGTTTTATTGGTTAAATCAGCTCTTTGCCAATTTGTTGACGA
>CAINOO010000028.1 GCA_903851535.1 uncultured Chlorobiaceae bacterium
CCGAAGTTCCCCGGCTAAAAATCGCATAACCTATTGATTTGTGATAAAATACAGGATTCTTGTGTGTTTTGTACCCATGTAAATCGCTATGAATCTCTTGTTTTATATGGAATTGATTGATACATTGATTCCATGCATATTGATATTGTCCCAAATAGAAATTCTCGTCCAGCCATCTTGCTCCGTGAGTCTTGGCGTGAGAACGACAAAGTCATGAAACGCACCTTGGCTAACATTTCCGACTGGCCTCCGGAAAAGGTAGCGGCGTTACGACAGGTTTTGAAGAATGAACCGCTGGTCTCTCCAAGCGAAATATTCTCCATTGAGCGCTCATTGCCTCATGGTCATGTCGAAGCTCTTCTTGAGATGATTCGTCATATCGGTCTTGACAAAATGATCGCTGCCCGACGAACTCGTGAGCGTGATCTTGTTTTGGCAATGATTGTTGAACGCCTGATTGTACCTTCTTCGAAATTGGCCACCACGAGATTATGGCATAGCACAACGCTTGCCCAGTTGCTCAATGTCGAAGATGCTGATGAAGATGAATTGTATGCAGCCATGGACTGGTTGCTGGAGCGGCAACCGGTTATTGAAAAAAGATTTGCAAACCTTCATCTTGGTGAAGGTCAGCAGGTATTTTATGATGTGAGCAACAGCTCTTATGAAGGCCATTGTTGTCCCTTGGCACGATTAGGCCACGATAAACAGGGTCGGCGAGGCAAGCCAATTATTGCCTATGGCGTACTGACCGATGTCAAAGGACGTCCCATAGCTGTTGAGGTTTATCCTGGTAATACTGGTGATCCCAGTACGGTAGCAGACCAAGTAGAGAAGCTGAAAGAGCGTTTTGCCTTGCGGCGGGTGGTTCTGGTGGGAGATCGTGGAACGTTGACTCAGACACAGATTGATGTCCTGAAAACTCATCCCGGGATTGGGTGGATTTCAGCGTTGCGAAGCGAGAACATTCGCAAAATGGTCGCCAATAACCATTTGCAGTTTTCGTTGTTTGATGAAAAAAATCTGGCAGAAATAGCTTCGCCTGATTTCCCTGATGAACGACTTATCGCCTGCTTCAATCCACTGCTCTGTGATGAACGGAGGCGCAAGCGGCAAGAGTTATTGGATGCCACAGAAAAGAAACTCCTGAAAATTGGTGATGAGGTTCATCGCCGCACAAAAAACCCGCTCAGTGCATCGGAAATAGGCCAAAAGGTTGGCAAGATTATCAATGGGTATAAAATGGCCAAACACTTTGAGATATCGATTACTGATGCAGAGTTTTCCTTCAAGAGGAAAGCTGAATCAATAGCACAAGAAGCGGAACTTGATGGCATTTATGTTATTCGCACCAGCGAAAGCCGACAAAACCTGTCGGCAGAGGATACCGTAAGAAGCTATAAGAATTTAGCGAGAGTCGAACAGGTTTTCCGCACCTTCAAAAGTATTGACCTGCAGGTACGACCCATATACCATCACTATGCCGAACGAGTTCGTGCCCATATCTTTCTTTGCCTGTTGGCATATTATGTTGAGTGGCACATGCGTCAAGCTCTTGCTCCTTTGCTCTTCGACGATGAAGAACTTTCTCAGAACAGGAAAGAACGCGATCCGATCAAGCCTGCTGTCTCATCCAAATCAGCAAAAAGGAAAAAGAGTACTAAAACAAATAAAGAGGGATTCCCTGTTCACAGTTTCCGCTCTCTTATCATGGAGCTGGGCACTCGCAGTCGGAACCGGTGCAGACTGAAATCTGCTCCAGGAAGCCCTGTGATTTCCCAGGATACAGAACCAACACCAATTCAAAGCCGTGCGATGGAATTGATTCGTTTGTACCCAGTAGATGGAAGTTGATTTTCACGCCTTTTGCTTTTTATATAAAGAGTTATAGTTTTTTTATACAGGGAACTTCGGTTTAA
>CAINOO010000029.1 GCA_903851535.1 uncultured Chlorobiaceae bacterium
CATTTGCAGCTCGATGAATTTGGCCGAATCCAGCAGTGGCCTGAACACTTTTTTGGTGATACCCTTGGCGAAACTCGTGAACAGTCGCGGTTGATGTTTGAGCGAATGAAACAACAACGACAGAGAGCGTGAAGGAGCGATATGTGGTTGACACCAATGTGCTGATTGCTGCAAGTGCAACCCTCCAAAATTCGCCAATGGCTCTGGTTGCTACACCTGAAGATTTCGACTTGCGTTACGAGGTATGGAAATGGTTGACCTGTTTCAGTGAATCCTGCTCAAGGTTGGTACTTGACGGTCAACAGGAAATAGACGCAGAATATCGTCATAAGCTTATGTACCCCGATTATGGGCTTCAAGTAGTTCAGAATAAGTGGGATACGTTATGTGTTGACATGGTTGATGTCTCTTATGACCGTGACGGTTATGCGGTGTTGGAGGAGCCATAGCTTACGGTAATTCACGATCGGGCTGACAGAAAGATGGTTGCTGCAGCACAGGTGGCACTTTGTGAATACGGATTTTGTGCAATTGCTTTTGCCGCAGATAGTGATTGGCATGAATGGGAAGAGTCTCTTTATACTGCTGGTTTACAGCTTGAGCCAATCATCGAAGGGTGGTCTCGATCGAAGCATTTGGAGAAGAAATCGAAAAAATGACAAACTTTTTTCGATATCCGCAGACAGCGCACATTGCCTGGCTTTGGAGTTTACGATCGGCCCCTGATTCATAACGCTTTAATACACCGGAGATGAAAAATGGCGGAACAGCACAATCGGAGATGGGAAAAGCGTTTTGCAGGAACAGAAGAGAAGCCCGTAGAAATGTACGCGAAGGATTTTGATGATTCATATTATTTCGCTGTGCATGCTCTTGATTCTTGTTTGACTTTAAATTTGATGAGGTTGAACGGTGGTTGGCTCTATTGGCAGATCAGTAAACATTCAACTCAGGAGGATGCACTTGCTGAAATGCGTCTTTTCGTAGGAACTGATACCAGTCGAAAGGAACTGAAATTATTACTTGATCGGGTGGTATCGAATCATAATTCCGAAGGGCTTCTCCAGAAAATTTCTCAAATCTACGACTACCCAGGAAAAGATTCTCTGCCTTGTGTTCTTTGGGGCTTGAAAACCGAGTTTCCTTTGGGGTTATTGTTGATATACTTGACTTATTGTGATTATGAGAAGTCCGAATCTTTTCTGGATCAGCTTCAGGGAAAGATAGAGCTTTTGCCTGAAGTTCTTGCTTTTATTGGCAATAAGGAGATTGGTGCAAATTCGAGATTTAACTTGGTACGCAAGCTACAGGTTCCCATTAAGTTGACGAAAGAGGTGTTTGAGTTGATACGTGAAGAAGGAACGGACCATCGATTTAATAATCCGATTGAAGGAGTGGCTTTTTACCTTGAAAAGGGCCTCCCGTGCTCACAGGAGATTTTGGATTTAGTCGTTGATCCCAAGTATGGAAATTTTTCTGATGGTGGAGTTGCAGGTGCACTGCTCCGCAAGATTCGTCCAGAAATCAATCCGTGGTTTGCATTGGAACATGGGCTGTACAAGAGCGATTTGTCTCCTGCTGTTCGTTCTTTACTGTTGAGTCACGCGCTGTTTCCTATTCCATTCGAAGCAAAAATGTTGGACTGCCTTGGAGGATTATATTCACAAATTTCTGTGGCATTGATCAATCAGTTACCTGATGTGATTACGGATTCAGATAAAGTACTTAGACGTTCTGTTTCCAAAACAAAAATGGATTTTCTGGTGCGTGTTGGGTTGGCTATGCGCATTGAAGAGAAAGAGTTGCGCGACAAGTTGCTTTTGAATCTTTATGAGGGGAACTATGAACCTGATTATTGCTCCCTATTTGAGCGCATAAGGCGTTATGGTGGTTTGATCGCTACAAGTGGATTTATAGGTTTTGTTAAACGGCACGAGTATTCTCCTGACGAAGTGAATCAGTATATGGAATGGTTGCTCAGACTTCTGCCTTATCCTATATACCTTGATGTACGTGTCGTACACCTTCTTTCAGATGCTGAACTCCCAAGGAGGTTTCGTTTGGACGTAGTAAGACGGCTGGCAGATAATCAATATCTCACGTTGGACATTCTTCTTTTCTTGTGTGAGGATGATTTGGACGACCCATACGATGCTGTTCGCTTTGATGTTTTACAAAAAATCAGCAATGAATCCATCGCAACAGAGAGAATTGTGGTTGGTTTGTTGAAATTTATGAGAAAAAAGGAATGGAAATCGCAAGTTGTCAAAAAACTTAGCGCAAGACCCGGGGAACCGGTTACTCCTGCCATTTTGGATTGTCTCCGAGAAGAGAAGATAGCCGCATCCTGGCGCATCACCATCATACGATATTTACTCAAACCAAAAGAGGTTACTGACGATATTCGCGCTTTTTTGGAAGATCAGAAGGTTGATGCGGAAGTAAGAAAAAGCTTGGCTCAAGCGTTAAAACGTTGACAGTAAATATTTTTTCGGCAATGTCAGCCTGTTGTGATGTTAATGCCGTCGCCCTGAAGTCCGTTATGGAGTCGAGATACTATCCCGGCATCCAGAACGGCAGCCCGATCAAGGTCTGGTTTACCGTGCCGATACGTTTTCAGCTCGACTGAGGCGGTTGCTTTTTTGCGGGTTTCGGGCGGTAGAGTATGCCAAAGGCAACTCGGAGAGAAGCCCCCGATCAGCAAAGATTTCATCCAGTTATTACAATGCTTTTGATGCAATGTAAAACGGGCCGTTTTTGACCGGTTTCAGCGTTCAGTGACGTATGGCTTCCCTGGTTCTTTACCAGTAAGTGCATCACCGAGACAGTTTGCAGCAGAAAAATTGTTATATTTTGTTCGCGTAAATTTGCGGTGTTGCTGGGTCAGTGCCGGCAAAACATTTTCCCCCTGTTTTTGTTGATTATGAACTGGATAGAGCCATGTGTAAAATAAATCCCCGTGTTGATTTTGCCTTCAAAAAGCTCTTTGGCAGCGAAGAGAACAAGGACTTACTCATCTCCTTGATCAACGCTATTGTCTCCGACGA
Organism: uncultured Chlorobiaceae bacterium; assembly: GCA_903851535.1. Lineage (GTDB taxonomy): Bacteria > Bacteroidota > Chlorobiia > Chlorobiales > Chlorobiaceae > Chlorobium. The sequence continues at coordinate 3,048 of CAINOO010000029.1, forward strand.
GGAGCAGGTGGTGGAGGTTGAGTTGAAAAATCCCTATAACCTGGCCGATTACCGTGCGGATAAAATCTCCATACTCGACATCAAGGCTAAGGCTGAAAATGGTCGCTGGTTTAACGTCGAAATGCAGATCCGCGAAGACAACAACTTCGATAAACGCGCTATTTATTACTGGGCAAAACTGGTCACTGAACAGCTCGGCGAAGGGATGATGTACAAGGAGCTGAAGAAAACCATCAGCATCAGCATTCTCGATTACGACTTTGTACCTGATTCAGAGGAAGTTCACAGTTGCTACAAAATCATCAATACTGCCACCCCGGCAAAGATGATAGATTGCATGATGTTTTTGAGTTGCACTACATTGAGCTGAAAAAGTTCAAAAAGACGTACCATGAAATTCAGACTGCCCTTGATCGCTGGAGCAGTTTTTTGACAACAGCGCATCAGCTTGACCGGGATCATACGCCAAAAGAGCTGGCCTCCGACAAAAATATTGTGAAAGCCATTGCCGCTATTGACAGGATGTTTAATGAAGAGGAGCGACAAGTCTATGAGGTTCGTCTGAAAGAGTACACCGATGTAGCAAGCATCATTGCCTCTGGAGCTGAAAAGAACATAGAAAAAGGAGTGGAAATAGGCATGGAAAAAGCCTCGAAAGCCATTGCGCTCAACTTGTTAGCCAAAGGTATCGATAGTGCCACCATTGCTGATGCCACCGGTTTGAGCGTGTCGGACATTGCCGATTTATTGCAAGGCGCAGACGAGCAATGATGCTGCGTACAATTCACTGGAACCGTTTACTCTCAGTTTTTGATTCGTAACACATTGTTTATTATTTCGATACGCTTTCAGCTCGACTGAGGCGATTGCTTTTTTGCGGGTTTCGGGCGGTAGAGTATGGCAAAGGCAATCCAGAGATAAGCCCCGATGAGCGTTACGGGGCTTATAAAGAGGGCGAAAATGCCGTCAACATCCCCCTCCAGGTACATTCCCCAGTAGCTTGCGGCAATTACCAGCGTCCCCAAAGCAATCATCATATAGTTGATGGCTTCCAGGGGCATTGCTGCTTGCTTTTCAACGGCTTTTTCAGCAGGTTTGTTCTGCTGCTGCTTCTTCTTCGGTAAAGATTTCATCAAGTGTTGAGATACAGTGTTGCGCCTCTTCGCGGCTGATGGTCAAGGGTGGAAGAAGCCTGATAACATTAACGCTGGTGGCATTGATAACAACATGCTTCTCCAGCGCTTTGACGACATAGGGTTTTGCCTCCTTGTCGACCGAGATGCCCACCATCAGGCCATACTGGCGGATTTCAAGAATCTGCGGATGCTTTGCGGCAAGTTTTTGCAGTTCATCATGCATAAACGATCCCATCTCCACGGCATGCTCCATCAGGTTGTCATCTTCGATAGCCTTGATCATGGCAAGTCCTGCGGCGCAAGCTACCGGGTTGCCGCCGAAAGTGGTGCCGTGGTTGCCGTACGATAAAACATCAGCCACCTTTTCATTGCCAATCAAAGCCGAGAGGGGGAGTCCGCCGCCAAGCGGTTTGGCAAGGCAGACCAGATCGGGATCGGCATCAACCTGCGTATAACTGAAAAAGGTACCGGTTCTACCGCAGCCCGCCTGAATTTCATCGGCAACAATAAGGAAGTTGTAGTGCTCCCGAAGCTCTTTCAGCCGGTCAATAAAGGGCTGTGATACACGGTGAATACCACCCTCACCCTGCACTACCTCAATAAAAACAGCAGCAGTTTTGTCAGAAACCTTTGCTTCAAGGTCAGCAATGTCGTTAAAGGCAATCATGCCTGTGCCGGGAAGGAGCGGCTCGAAACCGTCGCTGTATTTTGCTTTTGCTGTCAGCGACAGGGCACCATACGTTCTTCCATGAAAACAGTTACTCAGTGAGAGTACCTCTTTTTTCTCCTGATCGCCCCACTGACCAGCCCATTTACGGGCAATCTTGATGGCCGCTTCAATGGCTTCAGTACCGCTGTTGGCAAAAAAGACTTTTGAGAGGCCGGAGAGTGAGAGCAGCTTTGCGGCAAGCTCAAACTGCGGCTCCATCATAAAGAGGTTTGAAGCATGGATAAGCTTTGTCGCCTGGGAGCTTATAGCCTCAGCAAGACGCTTGTCGCCATAACCGAGGGCGTTGACACCGATGCCCGCAATCATGTCGAGATAACGGGTTCCGTCATCGCCGACCAGCCATCCCCCTTCGCCATGCGTCACGGCAATAGGGAATCGGGCATAATTGTGAAAAAAAAGCTCTTTTTCGGTTTCCTGGTTTACGGCTACTCTTTTCATGCTGTTTTCTTCTTTATAACAAAGTATACTATAGTCTAATCCGTTTTAAGTGAGTATAAGAAAAATGCCTTATAAGTTGCTATACATCTTTTTGCCAGAACTCTCTCTGGTACTGATAACAACGTTCCCTCTTCCCATAATTCTACCTGACTTGTATTTAGTGAGCATGATGATTGGTCGTGCAACAAGAAAGGCTGAGCTTAACCTGAAAAGCAATCATGAGGCACTATCATGCGGGCATGATACCGTTGCCAACGGTTTATAACTCAACGTCGTGCAATCTGTTGACAGGCGATATTGTCTTGATTTCATTGTTATTGCCGTAGAACAGCGTTATCTTTTGGTGATCTTTTGCTGGTTTCAAGATTTTTCCTGAAAGCCGGAAAAAAGAGCTTTTTTTCTTCAGGCTGTTGTGTTTGGTGTCGGGTTTTTTAACAACGAAAGATGCTCTTATGACCGTTACCTGGTTACATATCTCTGATTTCCATATTCGCGGGGGCGACTCGTATGAAAGGGATCTGGTTCTCACGGCATTGATTCGCTCTGTCAGTGAGTTTTATGTCAAGGGGCGTAAGCCAGACCTGATTTTTGCAACCGGAGACATTGCGCATGGAGGAAAAAAGGGTGAATATGATCAAGCCACTGTTTTTTTCGATGCGCTTCTTGACGCAGTGAAGCTTGAACGTCGTCACCTCTTTCTGGTTCCAGGCAACCATGATGTTGACAGGGATGAGTCTAATGAGCTGATACCAACGCTGGCTGATGAGGCGGCATCCACGGCCTATTTTAAAAAGGGTAAGCCAAAACTGCATATCACGGTCAAACTTGGCGCTTTTAGCGACTGGTACAACGAGTACTTTGATGGAATCCGGACACTGCCGAATGATACCACTTGCTGTGAAGTTGAAGTTGTCGAGGTCAACGGAAAGCGTATTGCAGTTTTACCAATGAACACGGCGCTCTTCAGCAAGGGTGGTGGTACCGCAGACTTTCAGAAACTTATACTTGGCAGACGTTGCCTTCAGCCAGCAATTGATAACATGAAGGAACTCAACGCAGATCTCAATCTCGGTATGCTCCACCATCCCCTTGAGTGGCTTGCCGGTTTCGAAGAGGAGAACATCAAGGCAACGTTGCATGGAACTCTTGATATCCTGCTTCGGGGTCACCAGCATAAAACTGTTGCAGAGCATGTTACATCCGGCTCTGGAGAGCTTCTCCATATTGCTGCCGGAGCTTCATACAATGACCGGAAATCACCCAACCGCGCAATCTACGCCACCTTTCATGATGGCAATGTTTCTGTCTATCCTGTCCGGTACGAAGATGGTCCTCAAGAGATATGGACAGTGGATACCAGTGTTTATCCCTCAGAGAGTGGCTTTGAGAAATCATTTCCGATTTTGCGGCTTGCTACAGATACACCAAATAACGTTTTGGTTCCAAGGTGCGAAGAGCGTTATCAACAGGAGGAAGAAAAATACCACAACCAGCTCTATCAGGAACTGCACACCATATCCCTGCTCGGATCATCCGTTATCCAACCCTTCCCGCTTCAACTGAAAGATATTTTTATTCCACTTGAACTCTATGACGGTGCCCACAGCAACCAGGCAATGGAGAGGCAGTTGGTTGGCCATGGTGCAGAGGATGTTTCATCTCATTCGTCCCCAGCTTATGTGATGAGCGAGTGTTTCAGAAAATGCACAACGCTTCTCGTTATTGGTGATCCCGGTTCAGGGAAAACAACCCTCATGAAATTTTATGCACTGACTTGCCTTGGCAAGAATCTTCCTATCTCAAGTACTGACCTTGGTTTTCAGGAGCCCGCTTTTGTCTTTTATCTGCCGCTTCGTGACCTTGAACGGGGAAAGAGCGGCTATCCAACCCTTCCATCCAGCCTGGCTGGGTGGGCGAAGCGTCACTCTCTTCCAATCAGCAGCAGGGTGTTTCGGGAATGGCTTGAAAGCAGAACCTCCCTTGTGCTGCTTGACGGGCTTGATGAGGTGAGCGAACCCGAAAGACGCAAAGAGATATGCCGCTGGATCAAAGATATGGTCGGCTTGTTCAGCAAAGCCCGCTTTGTGGTGACTTCAAGACCTACAGGCTACAGGCAGGCGGAGGGTATTGCTCTTGATTTTCAGCATCAGCGTGTCGCAGTAAAAGACTTTTCGCCATCGCAGCAGGTTGCCTTTTTGAAAAAATGGTACGGGGCGGCATTCATGCATGATATCCGACCTGAAATGACGCATAAAGAAGAGTGGCAAAAGCAGCAGCAAGAGAAGGCGACGGAGCTTGCCAACACCATGGTTGTCTACCTGCAGAAGCCAGAAAACAAGGGAGTCTGCGAGCTTGCCGCAATTCCGATGCTTTTGCAGATCATGGCTATTCTCTGGAAAGAGCGGAAGTTTTTTCCCGGAAGAAGGATGGAACTCTACAGTGCAGCACTTGATTACCTTCTCGATTATCGCAACAGGGAGCGCAAGATGGAACCGCTGCTTTGTGCGGCAGATGCGAGGCGTCTGCTTGCACCGGTTGCACTCTGGATGCAG
>CAINOO010000030.1 GCA_903851535.1 uncultured Chlorobiaceae bacterium
AGAAGCTATTTGTTGGTTTGTTAGTATAAGTGAAACGTTTTTTGCATCCATTACCTGAGCTGCAATCCTGCCTGCACTTGCAAGAGATAACTCTTTTTGCGGCTCAAACGTATAGGTAAAAACTTTCTCTGCTCTCACAATCACATTTGAAGAGTTGATCTGGCCTGCATTGGTGGACTGCACGGTATTGCGCGGCTGGGCTGGTAATAAAAAAACTGCCGCAAGCACAGGAGCCATTATTCTCTGCATTTTATTAATTTTTTTCATCTTGCCTGGTTTTTAAATTTTAATGCGAGGTATGAGTTAATTTTTTATCGATTCCCTTGCAAAACAAAGCTATGGAAAAATTTACCGCAGCGATAAATAATTAATATTGCCACCAATTTTCCATATTGTAGGCGCCTGGTGCAGGGTCTGCAGCATAATTACCAAGACGGTCATTTTCGGTAGTGGTATAGAGTATGGCACTTGCATAGCCAGGCCATGAACTGTCGTGCCATATTGAGCGTTCCTCATTAACGGCATTAAACCAGGACTGCCATACGCCACCATTTCCTTTTAATTTATTTGCAAAATTATTGGGAATACCATTATCAGAATAACTTAATGTTCTGAAACCGACCAGTTGATGCAATCCCCTGAAAATTGAATTTGCCCAGGGAGACCACCAATCTCCACCACCCGCTTCAGGCGCACCGGTAACGGTAGAGCACGATTCAATAATAAGAAACTCGATATCTCCATTCTCTGGCAAATATCCATAGCCGGGACACAGGTTCAATACTGCTCCTGTATTCGGAGTTTTGGTACATTGGGTATAATAAGGCGAACCATGCGATGCAACATAGACAAGATCCATTTTATCGACAAAGTTCCTGTACTCTGTATTAAAGAATCGTGGCTCCGACCAAAAATACTGGGACGTCTGATAACGATTCCCCCCTATGTTTTGCCAACCCTGAAAGTTTTTAACAAAGTTCCAGACGTTTCTCACAAAACGGTCTTCTGCTTTGTCGACATATCCGCCAATTTCTCTGTCAGCAGCCATACTAACCTGAATAAAGCAAAGGAGAAACAACGGAATTAAGAGTGCTGATTTTAATGTTGTTTTCATTGTATTTATTTATTAGCATTCGTTTCGCCTACTCTGTTACGGATTTTCGGCTTCCTCCATTTCCTGAAAAAAATGTCGTGCCGCCTTGCCAACTATTTTTGGCCGCAGAAGCACCTCCCTGGATAATTATTTATTACAATCAAGCGAATGTATGCTGATGCAAACAGTGCGTCTCAGGGAGAGTCAATCCCGGTTGTCTTTGAATGCTTATGCAAAAGAAACCGTTGCCGACACCATGAAACCCTGTTCGCCTCCGTACGGGATAACAAATTCGGATACCTGACAACCTGAATGGTAATGCAGCAGAACACTGCATCATAAATGTATAGATAAAGTACATGTTTTTTTTGTAAAACAGCAATAATCAGCGGAGAAATATTGCGCAATCATACCTGTGCAATATCCACTCAGCAATCCTGATCATGCAACGCCGGATAGTCGGTATAACCCTTCGGCCCCGGGGTGTAGAAGGTATCCATATCAGGGATATTCATGGATGCTCCTCTCTTCCAGCGTTCAACAAGGTCGGGATTGGCAATAAATGGCCGCCCAAAAGCAATGAGGTCGCATTTACCCCCGGCAAGATCTCTTTCGGCCCGCTCGGCATCATACCCTCCAGAGAGAATCAACGCGCCCTTGAATTCTTTACGGAAGGTCGCCTTCATGCTGTCAGGCACGTTGGGAGCACCCATTGATGAGTGATCGACAAGATGGATAAAGGCGAGAGCAGCAAGATTGGGCTGTTTGGCCAGCCATGCGTACTCCTCTTCCATGTCGTCGTAAAGCGGCATGTCGTTGAAGACACCGAACGGGGAGAGCCGTATACCGACCCTGTCGCTTCCAATGGCCGCAGTCACCGCGTCAACAACTTCCAGCACAAACCGGGCACGGTTTTCCAGCGAACCGCCGTAACTGTCGATACGCACGTTCGAATTCGGACGGATAAACTGTTCGAGCAAATAGCCGTTTGCAGCATGTAGTTCGACACCATCGAAGCCTGCCAACACGGCATTTCTGGCGGCATCGGCATACTCTGCAATGGCAGCACTGATATCATCACCGCTCATGGCCTCCGGCACAGGAAAGGGTTTCAGTCCATCAGCGTCCGTGTACATCTCGCCAGCGGCGGCAACCGCTGAAGGCGCAATCACACGGGCACCAGCGGGCATGTTCAGGGGATGGGATATCCGCCCGCAGTGCATGAGTTGCAGAAAAATCTTTGCCCCCTTCCCATGCACCGCTTCAGTAATGGCTCTCCATCCCTCGACCTGGGCGGCAGAGAATATTCCCGGTATGCGAGGATAACCCAACCCATTCGGCGATGAAGAGGTACCCTCCGTAATGATAAGCCCTGCAGTACTGCGCTGTGCGTAATACTCCACCATAAGCGCGTTGGGGATGTTGCCGGGTGCACGGCTGCGGGTCATTGGTGCCATCACCAGACGGTTCTGCAAAACCATCGGGCCAAGAGTGGTTGGGGTGTAGAGTATCGACATGGTAAACTCCTCAAAAAAATGGTTCAATAACAAGTCACATCTTTTGCCTTGTTTACCCATCAACACATTTATGAACTTGAGGGTTCACGCCATCTCCCTGTATATCGTTCGTGCGCATCAAGTGCTTCGGGTAAGCCGACAGCTTTCCGGCAATCAAGAGTGTAGCTTTGACGCCGATGGCTATTCATACAGAACGCTTCAGCGAGGACATCAACGCTCTTATCCTGCACCTCTTCAACAAAGGCAAGCTGCAACGTTTTCTGTTTTTGCGAAAACTGAGTACTGACCGGAGAGGCAAACAGCTCTTTGAAAAACAGAATATGCGGTGTTATGGTTTCTCAAGCGCAGCCTTTCGGACCTGAAGTTCATCCAGTTGCTTCTTCAATGCCGATATCTCTTTTTTGATCGCGCACAATGCAGTCTTGCGCTGTTTCTCCATCAAGTAATCAGCGCCAAGCTCCTCGGTGATCAACGTTTCCAACTGCCCTCTCAATACCCTGAAACAGGTATTCCCCCACATATTCCCATTGCGATATTCGAGTTTGCCAGCGGAAATCCCTTTGATGATAAATTTCTGGTCAACACCATACTCTTTCAGTGCTGTAACATCGCTGAGAGTTGCACCCTTGCGAGTCCATTCTCCGTATTCTGCCATAGGTTATAATGGTTTACGCTCTACATGACGATACCATAGCCACGATACCCCTCTGCACATGCGGCCCATTATCACTCTTTATCCGGCTCGAAGTCGAGAATGATAGAGTTCATGCAAAAGCGCTTTCCTGTAGGGGGAGGGCCGTCGTTAAAAACATGACCAAGATGTGCCTTGCAGCGTCCGCAAACAACCTCCGTTCGCGCCATGCCGAATGAAGAGTCTTGCCGGTAGAGGACACTGTTCGGGCGTACGGTTTCAAAAAAGCTGGGCCAACCGCAGGTACTGGCAAACTTGGCGTCAGAGCGAAAAAGCCTGTTGCCACATGCCGCGCAGGAATAGGTACCCTTTCCCTCATAATCCCAGTATTTGCCTGAAAATGCCTGTTCGGTCGAACCGTGGCGTGCCACCTCGTAAACAGCAGGAGAGAGCACCTCCTTCCAGACAGCATCAGAGAGAGTAAGGCTTGTGGTATCGGTGCGCGAGTAGTAAGGGTTGAGAGGATGTTGTTTTTCACTCATGGCCGTTGGTTTTTGGGTTATTGTCGGGGGCGGAGTGCCGTTGCATGCCGATAGCACGTTCATAAACAACAGAATGAGGAGAACCGTTCGGGCGAGTCGGCGAAAAATCTGATTGACGGCCGACGTGGAGACGCCAAGCTGACGTGCTGTCTCGGCGTATGATAATCCGAACTCTTTGACAAACTTCACCGCAAGCTCCTTTCTCAGTGCCGTACACTCCCCTCTTTTGCTGCCAGACTCCATCAACGGCAAGGCGATGCCGCATTCGTTGCATCTTTTATGAAGCTCTTCAGCCGCATCATGACCCAGGTCAACCGACGGAAGAAGAGCCTTGAGGGACTCTTCGGCCTGCTCAAGTATCTCCCGTACAAATTCTCCGCTGCCCAAAATCCGTTCATCGCTGAACTGCTTCTCCCCCCGTTGCCGCTGCGACTTAACCTCCGACCATCCGCCGGTTGAACGAATAAGCCCGCCGCCGGTCAATTCAGGCTGCGCTCCTCTTCTGCTCTCCGTTTCAACAAAAAGTCGATATGCCTCTCTGGCCTTACCCTCCTTCTCGCCAAAAAAGCGCAAAACAAAGTCGATCTCCTGCCACTTATGGTTATTGTGTTTCATGACGACCGAATGGCCACTCCACCGGTAATGATCAAGCTCTTGCACGGAGCCCACAACTCCGGCCCTCAAGGGGTTGAGGTGAATGTAACTGACCAGGCGCACGAAGTAGGGTTCTTCCTCGCAGATAATCGACTTGTAGCGGTTCTGGAAGAGATGACCGTGCCTTTTGTGGCGACGGTTATACACGGTTGCATAGCCGGTGAGCAGTTTGCGCATGAATGAGGCCAACCCCTCATCCCCGCTCTTGAGCAGAATATGGGCGTGATTGTTCATCAATGCCCATGCATAGATCGTCGTGCCCGTTACTTTCGCCAGCGTTCCCATACGAAAGAGAAAATGTTCACGATCGAGGTCATCCATAACAATTCCACACCCCTCTATTCCTCGAACCATCACATGATGCAGGGTTCCGGGCGCATCAAGTCGTGCTCCACGCGGCATGTAAGCTCTCCAATGTGGTTAGTCAAAATTACGGTAAAGTTAATAATAAATTTTAATAAGTGCAGCATATCAACAACGTCCCCCTTTTTGGGGGGGGAGACGGTTATTGGAGGGCTCTTTTGTTGCGGGCTTTTTTGTAGACTTTTTTCAGGATTTTGTCGAAGTTGACGAGGCTGTTCTGGAAGTACTCGAGAGGACTCTTTTCGTGGGCCTCTTCGGGGATGCCAATCTGAACCGGGTAGATAAGGATGAAGCTGTTTTTCTGGAAGTAGCGGTTGAGATAGGATGCAATCTTCGACATCTTTGAGTGATAGGATTGGTTGTTTTTCCTGCTCATCACGATAATGAGGTTGTCGTCATTTTTTATCTCTTTCGACAGCAACTGAAACTCATCCCACTCTTTGCACATCCTGTACTCGGCATGGGCCATGCGTTCAGGGTAACTCTCTTTCAGACGAACAATGGTCTGGCGGGAGGCATGAATCACCAGTTTGCTTCCCGTGTTTTTTATGATCGTGATGAGCCGCTCCATCCAGAGCAAAAAACCGCTCTCATTTTCAGCCATTTCGGGGATGATGACAATGGTGCGCTTGATGGTGGCGAGGGGCTGTACCGGTTTGTAGATAAAGGTGGTGACATTGCATCGCCCGAGAATGCTTTCTGATGTACTGCCCAAAAAACTCTCTGTGAGCTCTTTCTTATGATGAAGTCCCAAAATCAGGTCGGTGATTTTTTGCTCCCTTATAACTCCGGCAATGCCATTGACCACATCGCGGTCATAACGAATCAGCGGAGTCAGTGCATGATCGGTGGAAGATGCGGCAACTGCCGCTTTCTCAAGAAGCTTGACTCCCCCCCTTTCTTCGGCCTCACCGCGTATACTGTTACTGGCTACATGCAGGGCATACATACCGTGGCGGGATTTATGCGATTTGACGGTTATGCCGAGATTGACCAGCTCATCGACGGTAGTGATGTCGCTCAGGGGAATAAGTATCCGTTCTTCGTCTGCCAAAACTCCTGGTTCCGGTAGCTCATCAAGAGCCTCGACCAGCGCAATGTTCTGCGCCCCTTTCTCTCCGACGATGGTTGCAAGGGTACAGGTTATGAGAATAAAGAGAATTGTTCCGTTCAGCACGCTCTCATCAAGCAGCCTGACGGGGTAACCACCAAGGGTGTAACCGATGATAATATTGTAGCCGATCAAGACGGTTGCCAGAGCCAGTGCTGCATGAGCGCTGATCAGTCCAAAAATCAGGCGACGCTGGTCGAGGGAAAATCCGAAAATTTTCTGTGTAATCCAGGCTGAAAGGTATTTGGCAATTGTAGCCGCAACGGTAATAACCAAGGCAACTTTAATGGTTTCATAGCCTTTGAAAAAGGCCTGAATATTGATCAACATACCGACACCAATCAGAAAAAAGGGGATAAAGATGGCGTTGCCGACAAACTTTATTCGGTTCATGAGTGGTGATGTGCGCGGAATGAGGCGGTTCAGGGCAAGGCCGCCAAGAAAGGCACCGATAATGGCTTCAACACCAGCCGCTTCGGCCAGAAAGGCACTGAAAAAGACCAGCGCTAACACAAAGAGGTACTGCTGCACACTGTCGTCAAAGCGCTTGAAAAACCATCGGGCAACGACGGGAAAAAGCAACAAAACCGTCAGACTAAAGAGCGTGACACCGATAATCAGCCTTATCCAGAATGCTCCCGTCAAGGCTCCTCCCGACAATTCGACCACAACTGCAAGCACCAGAAGGGCAAGGGTATCGGTAATAATGGTACCACCGATTGCCACATTGACCGCCTTGTTTTTGGCAATGCCAAGCTTGCTGACGACCGGATAGAGGATGAGCGTATGGGAAGCGAAGATACTGCCGATAAGAATGGAGGAGAGCAGCGAAAACTGAAGGATATAGATGGCAACAACAATGCCGAGAACGATGGAAATCAGAAAGGTATAGAGTCCAAAGAAGATGCTTTTCGTACTGTTTTTACGGAAATCGGCCACATCAATCTCCAGCCCGGCAAGAAACATGATATAGAGCAGCCCCACCGTGCCAAAAAGGATGATGCTGCTGTCGCGAAGCATCAGGTTCAACCCGTAGGGGCCAATCAGCGCTCCGGCAAGAATAAGGGTGATCAGGCTCGGGATTTTCAGCCGGTTAAAAAGCACCGGCGCGAAGAGGATGATAAAAAGCAACAGCGAGAACTGCAACACCGGGTTTTTCAAGGGCAACGGTATCTCTGTCAGGCTCATCAACAGCATCATGGACAATCCGGAAGTTTCATTATTGACCAGGCAAAAAGAGGCCAAGGCAAAACGCTACGCGCTTTTTCAGGAAATTCATATCTACAGTTTTCCATTACATTCTTTCACGTTCCTGGTTATCTGCTTTCTGTAAATATGTAAACAGTTTATCTATTTTTTTTCACTCTTTCAGCATCTTTTTCCCTTTCTTTTGTAACTCATTTGGAACATTTACAGTGGTTCGTTACAAAAAATTGTTGCAAGGAGATGAGTACATGGGTCAAGATCAGAGAACGAAGCATGGCGGGCGATGCAGTCGCCTTTTTTGTTGATACTTATCATAAGGATTTCGGGCGGCTTTCCCAAAAAACAGAGCTGCAAGCGAACCCGAAGAACAGGAATACGCATAACCTTGCCAAGGATAATACAACGCATCACTTATCCGCTTTGCGCATAAGAGGCAGGAAACCCGCTTGCTCAACATGGCAACGCTCCTGTACCTTGCTTTCGAGATTGAAATCATAGAGTGGCCAGGGTGCAGGCAGCCTTTGTGGTGCCGTAAAGTATTATACGATATAGCGGTTGTACGAATTGGGAAATATGTATATCTTTTCCGCTCAACACAACCCAGCAACCCATGCACAGGCTTCAGCTTCGGCCACGTTATCTCCTGTAACCTATTTCTTCCTTGGAACAATGCACTGGATTTACCTGATTATTGCAATATTGCTTGAAGTATCCGGCACCACCTGCATGAAAATCTCCGACGGATTCACGAAACTTGCACCAACGCTTTTTATCTTTATTTTTTATGGGTTGAGCTTTACCTTTCTCTCTCTGGCGCTCAAGGTACTGCCCATCGCATTAACCTACGCGATCTGGTCAGGAATCGGAACGGCAGCGATAACCGTGATAGGAGTTATCTGGTTCGGTGAAGGGATCAATGCCATTAAACTCGTATCCCTGCTGCTGATTATTATCGGCGTTGCGGGGTTGCATTTCAGTCAAGAGATTCACTAACGCATGAAACAGTTGATCAATCCTCTCTATAAAAAAATAGTCGTCAAGGTCGGCACCAATGTTATTACGACCAAAAACGGCGAGCTTGACCTTGAAATTCTTCAGCAGCTCACCGCACAGATAGCGGAACTGCAAAAACAGGGCATGCAAATCATTCTCGTCTCGTCGGGTGCCGTCGGTGCAGGACGCTCAGTGGTCAAACTCTCCGGCACCATCGCACCGGTTGCGGCCCGTCAGGTACTGGCATCGACCGGACAGATCAAGCTGATCAGTACCTACAACGAGCTTTTTGCCCGGCAGGGACTGGTTACCGCCCAGATCCTTGTTACCAAAAGCGATTTCAGCGACCGCCTGCACTACCTCAACATGCAGACCTGCTTCAGCTCGCTTTTGCAGCAGAATATCATTCCTGTGGTCAATGAGAACGATGCCGTCTCCGTGACCGAACTGATGTTCACCGACAACGATGAACTTTCCGGCCTCATTGCCTCCATGATGGATGTTGAGGGCTATATCATCCTCTCACATGTTGATGGTCTTTTCGATATGACAACCGGCAACGGTGCCATCATCCCCGTCATTGACCCTTCGACCAAGCATTTTCACCAGTATATTCATCCGGGAAAATCCGAATTCGGCAGAGGTGGAATGCTGACCAAGTGCCATATCGCGCAGAAGCTGTCACGCCTCGGCATCACCGTCCATATCGCCAACGGGCGCACTCCCGGCATTCTCCTCTCGCTTCTTGAGGGAGAACAAACCGGCACCAAATTTCTGCCGCAAAAAGCAACCCACGGCCCAAAACGGTGGATTGCCAACAGCGAAGGGATGGAAAAGGGGGCGGTCACGGTCAACATGGGCGCTGAAATGGCGCTGGTGGCCGGAGATCGGGCAAACAGCCTGCTGCCGGTCGGTATTGAGTCAGTGGAAGGACCTTTCCTGAAAGGCGACATTATCAAGGTGTGCGCCACGGATGGAACCATTATCGGCTACGGTATGGCGCAATACAGCTCGGAAAAAACCCTCTCAATCATGGGGCTGAAGGATCAGAAACCCCTGATTCATTACGATTATCTCTATATAACCACCTGAACTCCGTTCGACATGAAGGAATTGATAACAAAGCAACTCATAGCCGTCCAGCAGGCAAGCAGGGAGATCATCACCCTCACCGACGAAGCCATCAACCGCCTGCTCTGTGCCCTGGCCGACCGCATACCCGCTCACCGGGATGCCATTCTCCAGGCTAACCGGAAGGATATCGAACGGATGGAGCCCAGCGACCCCATGGTTGACCGGCTGCTGCTCAACGCTTCGCGCCTTGATGGCATTGCTGCCGATATCCGCAATGTCGCTTCACTCCCCTCTCCGCTCAACGCAGTGCTTGAAGAGCGGGTGCTACCCAACGGCCTCAACCTGAAAAAGGTAACCGTACCGATAGGCGTGATTGGCATCATCTACGAAGCACGGCCAAACGTCACTTTCGACGTCTTCGCCCTCTGCCTGAAATCGGGCAACGCCACTGTGCTGAAAGGCGGAAGCGACGCCATGTACTCCAATATTGCCATTGTCGAGCTGATCCACTCCGTCCTGAAGGAGCACGGCATCAACCCCGACACCATCTACCTGCTCCCCGCAGAACGGGAGGCTGCCGCCGTCATGCTCAACGCAGTCGGCTATATCGACATGATTATTCC
>CAINOO010000031.1 GCA_903851535.1 uncultured Chlorobiaceae bacterium
GGGATAACGCCAGCAGCCGCCCCGTTCCTGGCGGAGTGACTCTTCACCCGAGGCAGTGTTTGCGGAATCGGTTTCGTCATGCCAGACGGAGCACTACTCCATGACGTTCCCGCTCTGATTCCAGGTGCCGTAGCCCGAGACTTCTTAGGGATAGGCGTAGACCGGGGCTACCGAATCCGCTCCCCGGTTGTTCCGGTGCCGGCAGTTGTTTTCATCCCACCGGTCTCCCCTCGTGTAAGGTTTCAAGGCCATGGACCGAAAGGTAGCGGCGAAGGAATTCCACTCTGTCGCTATCGTCACGAACGATACTTACCTGTTCGATTACCCGCACCATTACATGATGCAGCGTTCCCGGTGTGTCAAGTCTCGCTCCTCGTGGCATATGGCTCACTTGTCTTTTGCTTTTCAAAAGCTGCCAGCACTCATCGTTTGGTTTCTTACTGCACGGCTAAACACAATCTTCTACGCTATTGCACTGCGTCCCCTATTCCTCTTGTTTGAGACTTTCTCATGATCGGTTGCAGCCAGGACAGCCAATGCTCCTCTGTAAACAGGCTCGTCGATAAACCCGTACTGCTCATGCACAAAGCCGGTGTTGCCCTTTTTTGCCTCCTCCTCAAAACAGCGCACAATGGTTATTGCTCGCGCGCGCTCCTCTGGCTTGGGGGCAAAAACCCGGTTGGCCAGCTCCACCTGCCCCGGAGAGATACAGCCTTTGGATGAAAAGCCCATGCTCCGTTCCTGAAGGCACCATTTTTCGAAGGTCTTCAGATCCTTGTACTCCTGATAGACAAACGATACCGGATGAAAGCCGGCTGTGAGGGCATCCACCAGAAAGCGTGAAAGCAGATAGCTGGCCGTTGGGTTCCCAGGAGTGATCACCGACTGGGGCAATCCGAGATCGGCACATAAATCCAGAATACCCAGATAGACCGTATCCACCCGTTCCTCAACCCTCAACTCGGCAAGTTTCTTCAGTGCTTCACCGGTCTCGACAGAGAGATGGATTCGAATCGCAGGATCTACCAGGCGACAAGCCTGTTCGACTTCCTGAGCGGTTCTGACCTTGGGGATACGGATTGCATCCGGCACTGCCCGATTGATCAGCCGGATATCTTCTTCACCCCCTTCACCCAAGGGATTGACCCGTACAATCAGTTCCGTTTTCGCCTCTCGGGCATGGGCGGTAAACAGCGCAGCCAGAGCACGAGCGCGGGGCTTCTCTTGCGGTGCAACGCCATCTTCCAGATTGATGACAGCCATATCTGCTGCCAGTAGATCCAGTTTGTTCAGATGGTTGACCCGATGGGCCGAAACCATAAGGGCGCTTCGGCGCAGACCGCGGGTCAGGGGGCGCCGGGAAACAGTTTCAGGCAACTGCTGTTCGATCGCTTCAATACTGGCACTGTCCAGCCAGGTAATGTCTTTGAAAATCATCAGGACAAGGGATTTTGCAATGAAATGCCTGCATCGAAACAGGTTGGGAATGTCACCCCCTCTCCCTGTAAGATGTGCGGGTGTGTTGACGAAATATATACATAGAGCATTTCAGGATGCCCTGGAGAATCATATCAGCAGGAACAGGGTACTGCTCCTGCCGTTTTTGCCCTGCAACCTGGCGCGTGTAACGCTGTCAGGCGTTCCGGAACCAACCAGATCAAGTTGTCACTTGCTCATTTGAAACGAGCGGAAAGCGTTCTGGATGTTCTATAATCTCCACCGTCAAATCTACATCCAGATCAAGCCACCAGAAATGACCAACTGATTGCTCCTTAACGTTAAGAATTGATTTTACCGTTTGATTCCTGAACCACGGAAAATCGTTATATGAAAGAAACAACTCTTTGCCGTTATAGAGAAGCCAGATGCCGTGTTGTGAAATGTTCGATACCTCAACTTCTGAAATGCTTTCGCCATGCTTGACAGAGTTCATCGCTGTGTACCTCCACTATTGATTCGATCTGTTTTAACTGAATTCTTGAATAACCGGAATTTTTCGCAATATAACACTCTCCCTTCATTCTCGCACAAATCAGAAGCTCCGGGTGGCAAACACAGCTAAATAGTTGTAATTATGGAATATAGAAAAATATTCGATTGTCGTTATGAGGATTATGAGCGCCTCAAAGCCTCCCCACCGCAAAAAGGCCCTGTGTTCGCCCCTCTCCACCCATCCATCGCATGGCCCAACGAAGCGGATATCGCTCCGGAATCCCCCTACGAAAAACTTCTGCAAAAAGAACAAAACCGGAAATCCACCTGGGAACGCGAAACCCCAGCTTCGCATATTGACCCAGAAGATCAACAGTAGAATTTGTGGCAACGGAACAACGTCCCGGAACTTCTTTGTTTTAAAAAATGTGCGATGGGCAAAAAATAAAAAACATCAGGTCGGTTTGAGTGTCGGCTTTCTGGTCTTGTCAATAATTCGTTTTTCTGTCCTTTCACAATGGTTGACTTTTCAATTTTTCTATGTCGTCGCCTGTCTCTTACACTTGACGGTAACGGATGAGGCTATGACAAGTAGCGGATTGCGTGGCACTTAGCTGTCAACAAACACAAATGATTATGCGGGCGATGAAGCCTCAATTATGTTTCCAAACCAGCTATTTGTTATAGCCTTTGTTACCGCCATGTGCTTTA
>CAINOO010000032.1 GCA_903851535.1 uncultured Chlorobiaceae bacterium
GCTCTTCGCTGACCGATTATTCAATGCCTGTGAAAGGGGCAGACTTTCAGGATTCATCGATTCCCACCAGTTATGTGCCATTCCGCAATGCCGGTTTTCTCTCCATGGCGGTAAGCTGGTCGGAAGTGATCGGAGCCGGCAAAATCTTTATAGGGGCAGTCGAAGAGGACTCGTCCGGCTATCCTGACTGCCGCAAGGTGTTCTATGATGCGTTCAACACGGTTATTGCACTCGGCACAAAACCCGAGACGAATATTGAAATCCTTACGCCCCTCATTGAGATGCAGAAATCAGACATTGTCCGCAAAGGGATGGCGCTGGGTGCGCCGTTCAATCTGAGCTGGTCGTGCTACAAAAGTGAGGGGAGGGCATGCGGTCTCTGCGACAGTTGTGCCCGGCGGCTTCGGGCGTTCGAGTTGATGGGTGTACGCGATCCGATTGAATATGAAGAGCGTCCTCTGTATATTCGATAGTACCATTCATCCTTCAATCAATCTCCTTCAGTCATGAAATCTGTCAAAGCGCTCTCTTTTGAACAGGACTCCTCTACAGCAAGGTTCAACCTTTCGTTTGGTCTGATGGCAGCCATCTGGTTGCTTGGTCTTCTTGGTCACTTTACACCTCTTCTTGAGTGGCCGGCGCTCGCTCTTTACGTTATCGGTTCTATAGCGCTTGTGCTTTATCGGGGTAAAAAAAATGGTGAATGGAAGGAGATGTATCTTGCAGGCGGAAATCTCCGTACATCCCTTTTGTGGGGCCTTATTGGCGGCACTCTTCTGTTGCTTATGGCCATGATGAATACGGTGAACATGATGAAGAATCAAAACGGTGCTGCAATGATGTCTGGGATGCAGTATCTTCTTGTGAATCGTTCGCTCCTTTACCTTTATCCTATCCTCGTTCTTGCCGAAGAGTTTCTCTGGAGAGGAATCATGTTTTCCGCCATGATTGAAAAGGGGTTCAATAAACATCTGACGGTATTGTTGACGACCCTGTTTTTTCTTCTCAACCATTTTGCCGTTGCTCCTGTCAATATGATGGAGAGAGCATTGATGGCAATGATGGCATTTCCACTGGGCATTATGGGCGGTTACATTGTTGCGAATACTAAGAGTGTCTGGGGGAGTGTTCTTGTGCACATGATTGTCATGACATCCATGATAGCTGCCATTCAGATTATTTTGTAGAAATTGTGTGTTCTGACAAATATCAAAGTTCCTTATGACTCAAAATAGAATTACCAGCCTTTTGCAGCAGGATAAGAAACTGCTGATAGCCTATTACATGCCAGAGTTTCCTGTTGCTGGTGCGACGCTGCCCGTGCTTGAGGTGCTTGAGGAGAGCGGTGCTGATATCATTGAACTCGGTATGCCGTATTCAGATCCTATCGGCGATGGTCCGGTGATTCAGGAGGCAGCTCATACCGCTATCCGCAACGGTGTCACCATAGGGTATCTTTTTGCCTTAGTCCGGAAGGCTCGACGGGGTATAGGGTGCAGAAAAATTACCGCCCCCATCATTCTCATGGGCTACTGCAACCCGATGATTGCCTATGGTGTTGACTGTTTTCTGCATGAAGCGGTTGAAGCGGGCGTTGACGGGTTGCTTATTCCTGACCTTCCGCCCGAGGAGGCAGCTGATTTTCTTGAACGGGCCAAAGGGTTGGGTCTTACCGTTGTGTTTCTTGTTTCACCGGTAACACCGCCCGAAAGGATAGAGCTGATTGACTCTCTTTCGACTGATTTTTCCTACTGCCTTGCTGTCAATGCTACAACCGGTACCGCCAAACTTTCCGATGCATCAAACGATACAGCGGTCGATGACTACCTGAAAAGAGTACGCCAGCACACGAAGAAAAAAATTGTTGTCGGCTTTGGGATAAAGGACAGGGATCGAGTGAAATATATGTGGAGTCTGGCCGATGGGGCGGTTGTGGGTACGGCA
>CAINOO010000033.1 GCA_903851535.1 uncultured Chlorobiaceae bacterium
ACTGCAGGTAAGTCCGCAGGAAGTATTACTTTTTGTCAAGCAGGAAGGTGGCAGGGTTGCCTCTACATCCTCTATGGTAGGTGAAGAGATACACGGACTGATTTTTGGCCATTTCAGCGTTGAGAAGAAAATGGTTGATGAGACGAAAAAAATAAGGGCGGAGAAAGAGAAGCGCATCTCAAGGCTTGAAGAGCAGTCACGGAAAACTTATGAAAAAGAGCAGCATCTCAGTGAAACTCTCAGCCCTCCGGCACCGCCAGTGGTTGTTGTTCCGGATGTAAAAAAAGAGGTTTCAGCAGTCGAAGTGATTGATGTAGTTCCTGAACCAGAACACTCTTTGAATCCGGAGAGCCCTGTTGCCGAGCCAACGCAGGTTATCGAAGTCACCGCGCAGCAGTCTCTCCCCGAACCTTCAGAGCTGTCGGAGCTTCCTGTTCATGCTGAAATTCCTGTTGCTGTCGAACTTCCTGTTATTGCAGAGGTATTTGTTGTTCCCGAACAGCCCGAACAGCCCGAACAGCCCGAACAGCCCGAACAGCCTGAACAGCGTGATCTCCCTGCGGTGAATGAACCGGAGGCTCATTCTGCTCTCCATGATGATGTTGTTGAGATTCCTGAAATTACCGAGATCCCGGAACTCCCTGAAATTCCCGAAATTCCAGAACCACCTTTAAAAAAAGAGGAACCATCGGTAAACGAGCATCTGGTCTCTTTTGACTCCCCGCAGATGATGGGCGGTCTTACCGTGCTTGGTACTCTCGACATTCATGCAGGCAGGAACAGGAAAAACCGTAAAAAGAATTTTCAGGAGCAGGCTGATGCTCTCAAAAACGAATTTGTATCGAAGCCAACGGAAGAGAGTCGCCCGGAAGACAAGGCGGTTGTTGCCAAGAAGCCACCGGTCAAGGCAGCCACAGAGGCGAAGCCAAAGCCTGTTGTTGCTGCTGACAGTGCTGCCAACGCAAAGAAAAAAGGAAAGAAGAAAAAGAAGCCTGCGGTGGATGACAAGGTCATCTCTGCGAATATTCAGAAAACGATCAGTGGTATTGATGATCGCAGTGGAACAGGTTCACGTCAAAAATTCCGCAAGCAGCGTCGCAATGAGCGTGAGCGGGAGCATGAAGTGGATGAGGCTTTTCGTGAGTCTCAGCGTATGGTTGTCCGCGTTACCGAGTACGCTTCGCCCCATGAACTGGCGGAGCTCATGGGCATTACAGCCAAAGATATTATCCAGAAGTGCTTTGCTCTCGGCAAGTTTGTTACCATCAATCAGCGGCTTGATAAGGAGTCGATTGAGCTGATTGCTCTTGAGTTCGGCTTTGAGGCGGAGTTTATTTCAGAGGTTGAGGCAACTGCGGTTATCGTTACCGAGGATGAGGAAGCTGATATGCAGACTCGCCCGCCGGTTGTCACCATCATGGGGCATGTTGATCACGGAAAGACTTCGCTTCTTGATTATATTCGCAACAGTAAAGTTGTTGCCGGTGAATCCGGCGGTATTACCCAGCATATTGGAGCGTACGAAGTAACGGTTGAAGGCAACCGCAAAATAACTTTTCTCGACACGCCGGGCCATGAAGCCTTTACCGCCATGCGGGCAAGGGGTGCCCAGGTGACCGATATTGTTATTCTTGTTGTTGCGGCTGATGACAGTGTTATGCCCCAGACCATTGAGGCCATCAATCATGCAAAAGCGGCTGGTGTCCCGATTGTTGTTGCGCTCAATAAAATTGACAAAATTGAGGCCAATCCCGAGAAGATCAAGACCCAGTTGAGTGAAGCAGGGGTGCTTGTTGAAGAGTGGGGTGGAGCCTATCAGTGTCAGGAGATTTCTGCCAAGAAAGGTATCGGCATTGCCGAATTGATGGAAAAGGTACTGACTGAAGCTGAAATGCGTGAGCTGAGAGGCAACTATTCAAGGGAGGTTCCGGCAAGTGGAATTATTGTTGAATCTGAGCTCGACAAGGGCAAGGGTGTTATTTCGACGGTGCTCGTTCAGCGCGGTATACTCAAGGTTGGCGATCCTTTTGTGGCTGGTAATACCATGGGGAAGGTTCGTGCCCTTATGGATGAGAGAGGCAAGAGAATTCTTTTTGCCAACCCTTCACAGCCGGTCAGAGTCCTTGGATTTGAAGATCTTCCGCAATCAGGTGATGCGTTGACGGTCATGGTAACGGACAGGGAAGCGCGCGATTTGGCCCAGAAGCGCCAGGTTATCCGCCGTGAGCACGACTTCCGCCGCAGCACGCGTGTCAAGCTCGACAGTATTGCCCGCCAGATAAAGGAAGGGCTGATGAAAGAGTTGAGTGTCATTATCAAGGCAGACACTGATGGCTCCATTCAGGCTCTCGCTGACGGCCTTATGAAAATCCAGAACGAAGAGGTTAAGGTACAGATTATTCACCAGGGCGTTGGGCAGATCACTGAAACGGACGTGTTGCTTGCCGCCGCCTCTGATGCTATCATTATCGGTTTCAGGGTACGGCCGAATGTCAATGCCAAAAAGCTGGCCGAAAAGGAAGATCTTGATGTTCGCTTCTATAGCGTTATTTATCATGTACTTGAAGATGTCGAGAAGGCGCTTGAGGGAATGCTTTCACCTGAACTGCACGAAGAGAGCCTCGGTTCGCTTGAAATTCGCCAGATCTTTAAAGTTCCCAAGATTGGCAATGTCGGTGGCTGTTATATGCTTGAGGGCAAGATGTTCCGTGATTCCAAGGTTCGTCTGCTCCGTGACGGTGTCCAGATTTATGAAGGTCAGCTTGCAGCGCTTCGGCGTTTCAAGGATGATGTCAAAGAGGTTGATGCTGGCTATGAGTGCGGTATGAGCCTCAAGAACTATGACGATATCAAGGTTGGCGACATTGTCGAGGCCTATAAGATCGTTGAGAAAAAACGGAAACTTTGAACAGATTATTCTTGATCTATGTCGATACGTACTGAGAGAGTTGCCTCATTGCTGCAGCAGGAGCTTGGAGCTATCCTTCAAAAAGAGCTTCCGCGCAGCGGTCCGATTATCACCGTTGTTGATGTAAGGATTACGGCTGATCTGAGCATCGCCAGGGTCTATGTTTCGATCATCGGTACGCCTGAAGAGCAGCAGACAGCGATGGCTTTATTGCAGGACAAAACCAAGAGTATCAGAATGATTCTCTCGTCGAAAATCCGGCACCATTTCCGGCGTATTCCCGAACTCGAATTCCATGAAGATCATCTCTATGAGCGTGCAAACCGTATCGAGCAGCTTTTGAGCGGAGTGAGAAAAAGTTCCGTCGAAAATGGTTAATCACAGTTTCCTGAAAAAGAGTGTGCATGGATGAACAGCAAAACTGGGAGCCATTGGCTGATGAGGGCAATTTTCTCCTTATTGACAAGCCGCTCGACTGGACGTCGTTCGATGTGGTGGCTAAAATCAGGAACAGCTATAAGCGGTGTGGCTTGAAGCGCAAGGTTGGTCATTGCGGCACTCTTGACCCGAAAGCCACGGGGCTGCTTATTCTTGCGACAGGACGGAAAACGAAGGAAATTGCCAAACTTGAAGTGCTTGACAAGGTTTATGACGGCATCATAAAGCTTGGTGCCATGACGGAAAGTCATGATGTTGAAACCGCAGAATATGGCCATTGCTCGACGGCTCACCTGACGGAAAGTGAGATTCGTTCCGTAGCCTCCGGTTTTGTTGGCTCACATCAGCAGCAGCCGCCCATGCATTCTGCGGCCTGGCACAACGGAAAACGGCTCTATGAACATGCCCGAAAGGGAGTGGTGATCAGGGATCGGAAAGCGAAAGAGATTGTTATCCACCGGTTTCAGGTTACTCGCATTGAACTGCCTCTTCTTTATTTTACCCTTCATGTTTCCAAGGGAGCCTATATCAGGGTTATTGCGCATGAACTGGGTGCTGCGCTTGGTGTCGGTGGCTATCTGGCCTCACTCAGGAGAGTCTCTATTGGCGGTTGGGAGCTGAGCGCCGCCAGAACGGTATCAGAGAGTATTGAAGCTATTCTTCAGGAGGCATCAAACACCCGACCGGGTGAGGGGAGATAAAAAGAGATATGCGTATTGTCGAATATAAAAATAGCCATGTCTGCCGTTATGGTTCTGCCACTCAGGTGGATTTTTCGGCCACAGATTCTGCTGTGACGGTTGGCTCCTATGATGGTGTCCACAGAGGGCATCGGATGATTATTGCCCGCATGGTTTCCATTGCAAAAGCCCGTAATTTAAGAAGTGTTGTCGTTACCTTTGAGCCCCATCCGAGGATGGTGCTCAAGGGTGACGTTTCAGGCCCGCTTGGACTGCTGACCACACTTGACGAAAAAATTGCCCTTCTTGCCGAAGAGGGTGTTGATCTTCTTTTTGTTGTCCGTTTTACGCCGGATTTTGCTTCGCGTAGCTCGGATGATTTTATACGCAATGTTCTGGTCGGGTTGCTGGGGGCTAAAAGCATTGTTGTCGGTTATGATCACGCTTTTGGTCGCGACAGGAGCGGGAGTGGCAAGACGCTTGAAACCCTTGGCTGCGAGCTTGGTTTTGATGTAAAGGTTGTTGATGAAGTGATGATTGGCAACGAGCATTTTTCAAGCACACGCATAAGAGTACTGCTCGCAAGCGGCAAGATTGAAGAGGCGAATGCATTTCTTGGCTCTCCCTATATAATCAGCGGAACGGTGGTTGATGGCGATAAACGTGGACGGGAGATTGGTTTTCCGACGGTGAATCTCAGACTCTCTGATTCTGACAAGCTGCTGCCCCGTGCCGGAGTTTATCTGGCTCAAACAGTGCTGAACGGCCACTCCTTCATGGCTCTGATGAATATCGGTGTGCGTCCGACGGTCTCCCTTGAGGGAATTAAAACGGTTGAAGCCCATATTCTGGAATACGGTGGTACCCTTTATGGTTGCATGATCAGCTTTATTTTGCTCAAGTTCATCAGGGATGAAATAAAATTTTCTTCACTCGAAGAGCTGAAAATGCAGCTCGAAAAAGATAAAAAAACGGTGGAGTTGTATTGCTAATAATATTATATTGAAGGTCAACCGATTTAACATAACAAACGAAGAGATATGAGCCTGACAAAAGAGTTTAAAGCGGAA
>CAINOO010000034.1 GCA_903851535.1 uncultured Chlorobiaceae bacterium
AGTTCTCCTTGCTGTTGTTTTTTCTTTTGAAGTGAAAGAATTATTCCTATATTTTGCCTCTTGATGGACAGATAGCTCAGTTGGTAGAGCAAAGGACTGAAAATCCTTGTGTCGTGGGTTCGATTCCCTCTCTGTCCACACCGATGTAACGGTTGCGCCTGTGTTGCTGACAAAGTTGCAGATTGCGTGCTCCGCCTCTTTTTTGTACCTGTTCACTCCACAGTACCTGACTCCTCGTATCTCATGCAAGTCATCCCGTAATGCTCCCCGTGCCTGAACATCACCAACCGACCGCATGAATATTACCACAAAGCTCGATCAAGAACTCTGGCACAAAATGCAGGATCCGGGCGCTTATGAGTGGTGGTATTTTGATGCAGAAGACGCAAAAAGCGGCATCTCTTTTGTGCTGATCTGGTTTTCCGGCTTTCCTTTTTCTCCCTATTACAACAACCATTACGAGAAGTGGAATAATCATCGCACTTCCGATGCACCGCTTCCTGCCAATTACTCAGGGTTCAGTTTCCAGTTATATGAAAACGGGCATGAGATTGTCAACTTTATCAAGGAGGGTCGTCAGGAGCTTTTCCAAAGCAGTTCTACCACCATCGGTGTCAGTTTTGAAAAGAACAGCTTTACTCATGACGCACTGCGGGACGAGTACACCCTTGCTCTTGACTTCTCATTCCCTGCCCGTCAAAAACAGATAAAGGCAGCTTTTCTGTTCAAGTCATGCCGGAGGCTTGTCTACGAAAAAAAAGATACGAACAATAATGGAAAGGTACCTCTTCACCAGTGGCTTTTGAGTGTTCCAAAGGCTGATGTTGAAGGAACAATTGCCATTACGGAACAAGGGAGTGGCTCAGTTCGCACGCTTCCTGTCAGAGCGACCGGATACCATGACCATAACCTTGGAGCGGTACCCATGCAGGAGTATATTTCTCGCTGGTACTGGGGCAGGGCTTTTTCAAGCAAGCTCGATCTTGTTTATTATGTGGTTTTTTTTAAAAACAACGACTACAAGCCTCTCGCACTCCTGGTTCTTCACGACAACCTGAGTCAAAAAGTTATCATTCACGATGCGGTTCGTTTTCATGAAAGCAATTTTCGTCGAGGTCTCTTTTCACCCCTTCATAGTCGCGATCTTGATCTGCGCTATGAAGGGATAAGGCTGCAGATCCATCACGACAGAGTGCTGGATGCCGGTCCGTTCTATCTTCGCTTTACCTCAGCGATCTCATTGCAGAGAGAGGGAGGGAACCTTGAGGGAATCAGGGGTATATCGGAATTTCTCAATCCTGGCCGCCTTGAATCAAAGTTTATGCGTTTTTTTACTTGCGGTCGAATCTGGCGTAATGGAAGAACGTCAATTATGTACAAATGCTATAATCGTTTTAAGCGCTCTTTGGATTGGAATAATAGATGAAAAAATTATAAATTCCGGTTCTGTTTGGGTAAGAACAGGTTTTATACGCAGAAGTTGCTGTCGCGCAGAATAGCTCACTGAGAGTCTCTGTGACACTGGTTCCTGTTTTACTCATGGGTAGTAGATGCCTTTTGATTTTATAATAATAGATTTAAAAAGGAGACAGGTTGTAATGGCACAACAAGGTAATTTCAAGAGCCCGTCAAGAATGGGTGGACTTGGAGATGGTGCTTCACCCTCTTCGGCTGGTGCAGTTTCCGCTGGCAAGCCTCGTGACCAGGGGTTGAAAGAGGTTGATTTTGAACGTCGCAGTTTTCTTGGAAAAGTTGTTGGAGGGATCGGTGCAGCAGTGGCGATATCGACACTCTATCCGGTGATCAAGTACATCATTCCGCCAGTCAAAAAGTTTTCAAGCCTCAATGAAATGGTTGTCGGAAAAGCCACTGAGGTGCCGGAAAATAGTGGAAAGATATTCCAGTTCAACAAAGACAAGGTGATCGTCATCAACGATAACGGCAAGCTTACGGCATGCAGCGCAGTCTGTACCCACCTTGGCTGCCTTGTGCATTGGGACAATGCACTGAACCTTATCTCCTGCCCCTGTCATGGAGCAAAATACAAACAGACAGGAGAGATTATCTCCGGTCCCCAGCCTTTACCCTTACCAGCTTTTAAAGCAAGGGTTGAAGGGGCTGATCTCATTATTGCGAAAGCTTAACCTTTAATTCTTGAAAACCAAGGGAGTCAGGAAAGATGGCTGAAAACAATCAGAAAGCTGTGGCAGGAAGTGCTCCGGCCAAGCAAACCACCGTTGCGACCAACGGCGGTGTCTATAAACCTCCGGTCGAGCGTGCAGACCCTAATCCGTACAGGGATTCACGTGTCAGTCAGGTTGGCGCATGGTTAGAGGAGCGCTTTGCTGTCGTCATACCGGTAATCAATTACCTGAAAAAAAAGGAAGTTCCAAAACACCGCCTCTCATTCTGGTACTATTTTGGCGGCCTTGGTCTCTTCTTTTTCATGGTACAGATTATTACGGGACTGCTGTTGATGCAGTACTACAAACCAACTGCTGCCGAGGCCTATGCCTCATTTATCTTTCTGCAGCGTGAGGTCTCTTTTGGCTGGCTCATCCGCCAGATCCATGCATGGTCAGCGAACCTCATGGTGCTGATGGTTTTTGTCCATATGTTCAGCTCCTTTTTCATGAAGTCCTACCGTAAACCCCGTGAGCTGATGTGGTTGACCGGTTCTGTACTTTTTGTTCTCACACTTGGATTCGGATTCACAGGCTATCTTCTTCCCTGGAACGAGATAGCATTCTTCGCTACCCAGGTTGGAACTGAAGTGCCAAAAGTTGCTCCAGGCGGCGCTTTTATTGTCAACATTCTGCGTGGTGGTGAAGAGGTGACCGGCGAAACGCTTACCCGTATGTTCTCGGTACACGTTGTCCTGTTGCCAGGTCTTCTTTTGTTACTGCTCTCAGCACATCTGCTTCTTGTGCAGATCCTTGGTACCTCGGCACCAATTGGCTATAAAGAGACCGGACGCATCAAAGGATATGAGAAGTTTTTCCCCACATTCCTTGCAAAGGATGCCATCGGATGGCTGATCGGTTTTGTCCTTATCCTCTATCTTGCAGTCTTTTTCCCTGGACCTGTAGGGATGCAGGCCAATCCTCTTTCTCCCGCACCGCTTGGCATCAAGCCGGAATGGTATTTCTGGGCACAGTTTCTCATGCTCAAGGATTTCAGTTTCGAAGGGGGAGAGCTGCTTGCCATTACGCTCATTACCCTTGGCGCTCTTTTCTGGTTTATGATTCCCTTTATAGACCGTCGTGCCTCACAAGAGCAGAAAAGCCCGGTGTTTACCATCATAGGTCTGCTTTACCTTGCCGGTTTGGTCATCAACACCTATCGTGTTTTTGCCGAGTATGGCTGGTAAGTGAACTCTTCCGTTTTAGTTTTACACTAACAAAAGCCCGGTTCGTGAACCGGGCTTTTGTTGTCTATAGTCCACATGTAAAAATTGAGGTAGGGCTTGCGCGTGGATGTTTACCCATGAATTCCCGTCACGTTGTACCGTGTTGCAAGGCACCATCCACTTGAGCTTTCTCCCGCAACAACTCTCCCATCTCATAGCCAGAAAGAAAAGCCAGCATGTCCAACTGTTCCGATGCCTCAACCCATTCGGCGATTGATGCTTCCAACTCAGCAGCGCAGTCAGGTTTCTGCAGCAACTCCTGCCAGGCGAGCCAGGTCAAAAGGAGAGTGAAGCGGTGCTCACGGAACCAGTATTTCTGGTGACGCTGCTCCAGAAGCAACATGCGGGCAAGATGCGGCTGGTTGAGCACAGAAAGTGCCTGTACAAGCGTGAGCAGGCGTACATCGAGTGTTTCATCCGGTGCGATTGCAGGTTTTGGGGTGATCATGCAGACAAGCAGGTCGGGCAGATAGTCGCCTGGAATGCCGATCATGCCCGAAGCAGGATAGATTGCCTTCAGCGCATCGTTCATCAGCCAGTCGTCAATGAGGTTTGACTGGAGTTCACCGGATGCCGCCACCATCTGCTGCAGGGCGTCGAGCACAATCCACTGCCATGCAAGGGTCTCATACTCACCACTCTCTTTGCTGCCCAGACCGAGAGCGGTCTGCAGTTTTCGGGAATTCGGCTCTTTTTTCAGAAGAGCAGGAAAAAGGAGCGCCTGCCGATAAAGCTCAGCGGCTTGTGAAGCAAGGTTAAGGGGTACAACAAGCGGTTTTTCCATAAGTTCACTGAACTGCAGGGCAACGGTATCGAGCAAAGAGGCGATTGAGGTTTCAACCGACACACTATTGCTGTCCATCTGCGGCTCTTTTTCTAAAGCGAGAGGTGGTTCAGGAGTGAGAGCGGCCGTTATCATTTTGTGCAGTGGCGAGAGGCTCAGGGTGAGAGCAGCTCGCTCAATGGACAGGGTCCCGCGTCCGTTGAGCTCTGCGGCAAGCCGGTCGTAAGGCCTCAGCCTGGAGGGGATGACCTCCCTGAAGTCGAGGAAGACGTTGTATTTGTAGCCGTCGAGGGCAACAAGGAGTCCATTGTCGGCAATTTCCCGGCAGGAACGGATAAACTCCATATTACTCGCATGATCCCTGAAAATAACAAAGCTGTTCTCATCACGGCTGATGTTGAGTCCTTCAGAGAGCAGACTCTGGCGGATTTCGCCATTCTGGCGGTACCCGACCGATGTTTTAATCCAGCCGATAGTCTGCTCAAAGCAGTTGTTGAAAACGACAAGCGCTCTCTCCTGTCCAAGCCGGTTTGAATACGCAAAAATATTCTCGTTCACAGCCCCTTCCGGCGTGTAGAGATCATAGAGAAAAAAGTTCCGAACCTCAGCAAAGAGCGGACGCTTTTTCATGATAGGAAAGATCTCGTGGTAGTGGCGCCAGACGAGATGTTCATCCGGCTGCTCATCATAATAGGCTTTGGCATACTCCATGCCGTACTTCTCGGTAAAGCCCTCTATCTGTCCGTGGCCGAACATCGGCAGGCCGGGCATGGTCAGCATCATCATGCAGACACCAAAATATTTGTCACCCCGCCCAAACTGCGCAATGGCCGTATCTTCGTCAGGGTTGTTCATGAAGTTGACATAGCGCTTGAGAATTTCAGGGTCAAATTCAAGCGTGTTCTTGATCAGGTTGCGATAATCGGTATTGTCCTCCTTTTTGAGCATGTGCATGAAGGCGCTGTTATAGACCCGGTGCATACCCAGTGTGCGGACAAAATAGCCTTCGAGCATCCAGAACGCTTCCGCAAGCAGCAACGTATCGGGGACTTCAAGCTGAATGCGGTCAACGACCTCGCGCCAGAACTCCTCGGGTATGGCGGCATCGAATTCAGCCATGCTCATGGCATAAGCTGATCGTGAGGGTATGGCAGCGCTGTGGCCATGAAGCGGAAACCAGAGGCGCTGAATGTGCCGTTTCGCCAGCACCATGGCTGCGTCGAAACGGATAATGGGGAACATTCTTGCAACATGCAGGATTTGCTGGATAACTCCCTCCCGGACCTCTGCACTGAGAAAGTTCAACTGCGCAGTATCGTTCCACGGCATGATGGTACCGTCATTGCCATGATAGATGTATCTCGTATCGCCACTCAGGTAATCAACCCGCTTGAAGGTGACTGCTGCGTCCGAACGGTTCCAGTAACCATCCTCCAGATAGATGCCGTAGCGCGGGTCACTGCTGAGGTTCGGACCGTGATAGGAGTAATTGTAATAGGGCGCATTACCAGAGGAGAGGAACCAGTCAGGATTGTTGCGTACCAGCTCGGAATCCATTGCGGTGTGGTTTGGCACCATGTCACTGGCAAGACGGATGCCGCGCTGTCGCGCTCTCTGCATGAGGTTATCATAGCCTTCATGGCCACCGATATCGCCGGAAATTTCATATTTTTCAAGGGCATAAGCCGAAGCCTTCGCTTCAGGATTGCCCTGGAGCTGCTTGATTTTCTGTGAGGCATAGCTTCGCTGCCAGAGTCCTATCAGCCATAATGCCGTAAAACCGCGTTCAGCGATAAGGTCAAGTTCTGCATCAGGAATATCCTGCAGACGGGTAATGGGGCGCCGGTAAAATTTGCTGAGCTGGTCAAGCCAGACATACGTGCTTTTGGCCAGCATGACTACTTCAGGCATCCATGATGAATCGAGGGAGTAATTGGCTGGGGCATTGGCATCATCCAGAGTGCTGTACTCCGGGACCCGGGCCTCTTTTTCAAATGCATAGCCATCCTTGCGCAGTGCACGCTCCTGTGTAATGCGCTCAAAAAAGAGGTATTTGTCTTCATCCTCAATAAAGTTAATGGCATCTGCCACCAATCCCCATAAGGGCGACTCTTCAAGTAACTCTCCCCAGTTCATGCGAATGTAGCGAAGCTGTTCAAGAATTGAGGTTGGGGCATGTTTTATAGGTCGGGTGAGCAGTTCCGCCAAATCGATGTTATCACCTCCAACCGGTCCCATAGCCTGCATTGAGCTGCGCATGGTCATGATCAACTTCCGGTACGCAACCTCCCGGTTCAGTTTCTCGTCGGTCAAAAGATCGGAAAACTGTTCAAGAGCAGGGTTCTGGTTATTGAGCCAGACAAGAAAAGACTCCTCAAGGAGATCAAGTTTGTTGTTCTTCTGCTTCAGCCACTCGGTTGCTGTTTCGGCTCCGGTATAAATCTTCTGCGTTGGAAACGTCGACAGAAACCGGGCCTGATAGGCTTCCGATTGTTCAACGGAAAGCTCCCTGGTCAGCACTCGATAGACTCGTTCAAGAAAGTCCGGTTGCCGTAATGCTATGGCTTTTGTTATGAGAGTGTGAAAGAGCGCATGTAGCAGTTTCATGCCGTGGAACTGTGCCGGCAGCACAGGTTTGGCGTCGGCACCTTTCCGTTTTTTCAGAAAATCGTTGATAATGGCACTCTGCCGCTCTGTTGTTTTGGTACTTTCCTGACCAGGGGAGGGTAACGAGAGGAATTCAGGGTCTGTCAATCCGAAAAGCTCTCTGGCATTTCTGTTGACATAAAAGTGCTCTTTGTTGAGCGCTACCGGAAGTTTTTGCTTGATTGTCATAGTAGGAAGGCAATACCGAGGCATTACGCTGGTTTATATTTTTGTGCAGCCCGATAGCATTGCCGGGCATGTTCACCTGTTGTGGAACAAAAAATACATGACTGTTGCCCGGTGGTTTTGCCGAGGCAGTGCGGTGCATGCACGGCTATATAATTTTTTTGTCGATATATCGCTGAAGGCAGGCAAACCCCAGCTCCTTTGCCGATCGGAGCGCTTCAAGCCCGATAACCGAAAGTGCACTTTCACCGCGCGACGGGGGGCGTTCCCTTTGAGTACAAGGCTCCGGAGTGATTGACGCAGAAGCACTTTTTGTACCCCGCACGCTCTTTCCAAGAAGCAACCCTGCCGCAAAAATACCGGTCATAACCGTAAACGGGTGTTTTTCGACAAGTTTAAGCGGCGAAAGTTCAGCCTCGACCTCCTCTTTCAGTTTTCGGGTACGCTCCTTGATTTGCGCTTCTCTATCCGCAATACTCTTTTGGAGCTCTTCGATACGTGCCTGAACACCCTTTAACGGATCACTTGTTGGAGTCATGGAGCGATAAAAGAATTTTCTGAATCAGGTTTTTCAAAAATAATGGCTTGAATCTGGTGAAAAATACAAAGCATGAAAGAAAAAGCATGCTCACAATGAGATAACCGAGAAAGGGATGTCCCAGAAGCTCGCCCGCAAGCAGGGCCAAAGTGGTGATAAAGTAGCCTGTCCCGACAATAAGGATAACGCCAAGGATGATGGCCGTGGCGAAAAGAGAAATTTTCTCTGCCAGTTCAATCTTGAGCAGTTCAAATTTTGCCTCAACAATGGCAACCACGTCATCGTAAAGAGAGGTTGCCGTCTCTTCAACAAGTTCAGGAATGCCTGAACGTTTACGTTCTGAAGAGGTTGAGCCCTGCTCCTTTTTTGCCTGGCGCTTCATCATGTTTTTCACGTGCTCAATGCCTGTTATCGCCTTTTTGTTATGAACAGTCCAAACAAAAGGCCAGCACCCAGTGAAACGAGCATCGAACGTGCCGGATTGTTTTTGATATACTGCCTTGTTTTTTCAGTGCTTTCCAGCATCCACCCATAGGAATCACTCTCCCTGAAACAGGAAAGAGCCTCCGAGACGATTACGCCTGCATCTTTGAGTTGTTCCGGGATGTTTGCCTGTTTCTGCGCTTCTTCAGCCTTCCCGGCAGACTCAGCGCCATGTATGGTAACCTTGACTTCCTGTTCCATAAAAAAGTTCAAACTGATTATGTGTGTTATCCACCGCGAGCCTCGATCAGAAAGAGTCTGCACGCAATATATGAAAACAATATGGTCTTTGCATCTCCCTCTTGCATCTCTTACTGCAGAAGCCGTCCTCCCTCTACATTGATGACCTGGCCGGTGATATAGTCGCTCTCAAGAAGAAAATTGATGGTTTTGACAATATCAAGCGGATCACCAGTACGGCGGAGCGCTATTTTGTTCATCATCACCTCCTGTGGTTCCATCTCTTTTTTTGCATGCAGTGTGACTGTGCCCGGTGCCACAGAGTTCACAAGAACCGTCGGAGCAAATTCTTTGGCAAAGATTCGGGTCAAATGCTGTATGCCAGCTTTTGATACGGTGTATGGGGCAAAATTTCGCCAGACCAGATCAGCAGAAATATCGGTCATGGTAATGATGCGCGAGACGAACGGCTGTTTCTGCATGATTTTTGCAGCCTCCTGCATCGTAAAAAAGGTACCTTTCAGATTGGTATCAACCAGACTGTCCCACTCCTCTTCACTAACATCGGGAAGGGGAGTGCTGAAAAAATTTGAAGCGCTGGTAATAAGCAGGTCAAGTCGGTCGAACTGTTCACGGAAGGCCGCAAACGCGCTCATGATATCACCGGTTTTCGACACATCACAACGAACCATCTGCGATTCAGGGCTTATCCATCGGATTTTTTCAAGGGTTTCGGCAGCTCTCCCTTCCGAAGTGTGCCAGGTAAAAAAAATTGTATACCCCTGACCAGCCACAGCAAGCGCAATCTCACTACCAAGTACACCTGACGCGCCAGTCATAAAGCATACCCTCTTGCCTGAAGATGTCATCTTCTACCTCTTTTAAATTTTTATCAACTCTGACGTTAAACATAAAGAGAAGCTAATAAGTTGAGAGGAACCTTTTGGTTGCCAGGTCAAAAGGCTATCAACGTTTCTCTGCGTTCGATGCTCTTGTCTGCCGATGAAAAGGATTTTTCGATCACGATCAGGCCAGTTTTCTGAACGAGGAAGCCTTGACTGCCGCAAAAAGGGTCGAGCCCACAGTAATCATCAGCTCCTCTGCGGCTGAACGGACAATTTCCGCGACAAGTTGTTCACCTCCGACTGAAAGCACGACGCCGACTCTGCCCTCCGACTCAAACATCTCGGCAACGGTACAGGCAAAAAGGTTTCTTGCGCTGATAGCTTCAGGATGCTTTTTGAACAGGATGATCTCTCGTGATGAGAGTTCGAACAGCGCCTCAGCGGCCTCTTTTCCCTCTGAAACAAGCAAGGTGTTTTTGCCCCACGGGTAAGCAAACAAGCCATGCACCTTAATCGGAACGGCCAGAGGGAGCAGATTGAGATAGCCCTTGGGATTCTGTGCCATTCTTTTTCTGGCAAGCTGATCGGGCGTTGTTTCATCTATGCAACGTCCATTTTCTATTTCAAGGATATGGTCGGTCATCAGTTGCATCTCCGTCATCGAATGCGAGATAAAGAGATAGGGAATGCCAAACTCCTCGCTCACACTTCTCAGATAGGGAATGATCTGAAACCGCAATGCATCATCAAGAGCGGAAAGAGGCTCATCCATAAGCAGGAGGCGCGGGTTTGCAAGGATCGCCCTGCCGAGAGCGACTCGCTGTTTTTCGCCACCGGAAAGATTTTCAACGCCACGTTGTAAAAGTGGTTGCAGTTTAAGCAGCTTGATGAGTGTTTCAGGCTTGATACGGCGGTTTTCAGTGCGGCACCGCCTGTAGCCGTAAAGCAGATTGGATTTGACGCAGAGATGTGGAAAAAGCATTGCCTGCTGAAAAACAATGGCAATGCGCCTACGCTCAGGGGAGAGATTTACTCCCATCGATGTGCTGAAAAGGCACTCATCATTCAGATAAATTTCGCCCTTGTCTGGCTCAAGAAGTCCTGAAATGAGATGCACGAGGGTTGACTTGCCGCTTCCGGACTCGCCGAAAATCCCGATTCGTTCGCCCGAAACCTCTGTCTTCACTTGCAGGCGGAAGCTGCCCTGTTTTTTTTCAGCATCAACTCGGAGCTTCACAATGCACTTCTCCGATCAAGTTTTTTGCCAAGCAGTTCATGAACAATAAGCACAACAACCGAAATCAGCACCGATACCAGGCAGAGCGAAAGTGCCATGGTTACACTTGAGGGTGAACTGGCATAATCGTAGATAGCCAACGGAATGGTTTGCGTGATGCCGGGAATATTGCCGGCAACAATGATGGTTGCGCCAAATTCACCAAGGCTCCGGGCAAACATAAGCGACGAACCGGCCATTATTCCCCGCAGGGAGAGCGGAAGAATAATGGTTGCAAGGGTATCGTACCATGCTGCACCGAGACTGCGGGATGCCTCAATAAGTTGCTGGTCGATCGACTCCATACCAAGCCGGATTGAGCGGACCAGCAAGGGAAACCCGACCGTTGCCGAAGCAATCACGGCAGCTTTCCAGGTGAAAATGATCGGGATGCCCGATGCATCGAGCAGTTTTCCGATCCAGCCGTTTTTGCCAAGCAGCAGCAAAAGAAAAAAACCTATGACCACCGGAGGGAGCGTGAGCGGGAGATTGATCAGCACTTCGAGCACCACTTTCCCTCTGAATTTCGTGAAAACGATCAGCCAGGAAAGGGCAAAGCCGAAAGGCAGTGCCAGAGCCGTTGCCATAAGCGCCACTTTCAGAGAGAGCCCTATGGCGGCAATATCTTCAGGTACAAGCATCATAATGTCTGAGGGGTATTCCGGCTTTTTCCGGGTTGTATTTATTCGAGTTCAAAACCGTATTTGTGGAGAACCGATTTCGCCTCAGAGCCCTGCAAAAAGAGATAGAATGCCTTTGCCTCCTCATTTTGTGCGGCTTTTACCGTCAATGCCATCGGGTAGGTCACCCTTGGATAGAGTTTTTGCGGTACGACAAAAAGCAGTTTTGCTTTTTGCGCAAGCATGGCATCGGTGCGGTAGATAAATCCGCCATCAACTTCTCCAAGTTCGGCATACATGAGGCACTCCCTGACATCCTTGGCCATCACAAGCTTGCCTGCAAGCTGTTTGTCTATACCAGCATTGGTAAAGGCGGTCATGGCATATTCACCTGCGGGCACACTCTTCGGGCTGCCAATGGCAATTTTGTCGAGTTTCAGCAAATCTTTCATCGAGGCCACCTTTTTGGTGGTTGTTCCGGCAAAAACCAGCGAGTTGTAAGCAAGCATTTTTGCGTTGGCACCGTCAACAAGATGTTTTCCTTTCAGATAATCCATCCACTGGTTGTTTGCAGCAATAAAGAGGTCAACCGGGGCACCATTTTCAATTTGACCGGCAAGTGTTCCCGATGGACCGAAATTTTTAATAAAAACAGCCGCAGGATGTTGTGTATGGTAACTCGCGCTTAGCTCATTGATAACCTCTTTCATGCTTGCCGCAACGGAGAGGTTCAGCTCCCCGGCCATTGCCGGAACGGCCATGATGAGACATGCAAAACAGAGCAGCGTGATGTGTTTCATTGATCGTAACATGATGAGGGATGTTTTATGGTTGCAGGAAAGTGATTGAAGCTGCAATATCCGACGGCTTGCCAAAATAGAGCGACGAGAGGACGAGCATATCAACTCCGGTTTCTGCATAAACCGAGGCATTTTCGCCAGTAATGCCTCCGGCGGCTGAAATTTTAACTCCAGGTGCTACTCTGTGCAATTGCTCGACCAGCCGTGAAAGCGCTTCAGGCTGGAGCTTGTCAATCTGAACCACATCAACGCCAGCCGCAGCAATCAGCAACGCCTCCTCTGCGCTGTCGGCCTCAACAATAATTTTATGTTCAGGTGATTTTGCTTTCAGTTCGCTCACGGTTTGAAGAAAACGCTCAAGCCCGCCGCAGAAGGCGATATGCTGCCGAAAAACAAGCACCGATTCCGAAAGGCCAAGCCGGTGGGGGAGCGCACCGCCAGCCATGACGGCCTTGATTGCAATCTTCTTTGTTCCTGGAAACGACTTGCGGGTTGTAACAATGGTAATGGCTGGATTGACCTTTTTTACGAGTGTAACGATTTTGTGTGTCCGGGTAGCAATACCGGAGGCATACTCAAGCAGATTCAGGGCCACTTTCCACCCTGCGTGAAGAGTGCCCGCAGAGCCATTGGCCGAGAGGATGGTAACGCCCGGCTCGACCGTCGTACCGCTTTGCAATAAAAAACTCACGGTTGCTCCGCATTTTTCGAGAATACGGGCCGCCTCCTCCGTGCAACAGAGTGTTGTCGGTTCACGGCTTGTAAAGGTGATCTCCCCATGCAGATCGCCAATACCGAGCAGCAAGGTTGTCAGATCGCCGTAAGGGATGTCCTCCTCAATGAATCGTTCGATATCACGGTCAGGGAGTTGATAAAGCATGCTGCTGCTGTTTTGCCGTTTGTTGTTATTCTTACTGCGTTTCTCAAAAAAATAATAAAAAATTAAGGTATTGCAATCGCTAAGCCTTGATAAGTTAATTTAGCGACCATTTCGCTGACGATTTTTATTACAATAATGTCGTTTTTCCGCGAACTGCTGTGTTTGGCATTTCCCTTTGAACCACACTATTCGTTATATAATAATGAATATAACGTTTGCTCTGCGTTTTTTTAAAAAATCAGTTGTGAGGTTTTGTTGTCATTGTCAGCCGAGGTAGGCTTCCATGACGGCCGGATTTTTTGCCAGAGAGGCACTTGTTCCCTCCAGCACGACGCTTCCCCGTTCAATAATATACGCGCGGTCGGAGACCAGCAGGGCGCTCTTGGCAAATTGCTCGGATAGCAGAATGGTCATACCGGTGGCACGTAATGACGAGATGGTTTTGAAGATCTCCTTGACCAGTATTGGCGCAAGTCCCATCGAAGGCTCATCGAGAATCATAAGGCGCGGTCGGGCCATAAGCATCCGGCCAAGAGCGAGCATCTGTTGCTCTCCACCCGAAAGGCTTCCTGCCTGTTGAAAGCGGCGTTCTGCAAGTCGGGGGAACATTTCATAAATATGCCGCAGGTCGCCTGATGCCGTTCGGCGAAATGGTCCGAAAGAGGGAAGGCGTGGATAAGCTCCAAGCAACAGATTTTCTTCGACCGTCAGAGGAGAGAACAAATGTCGCCCCTCGGGGCAAAGGGAAATTCCTCGTCTGGCTATTTCGCTGGCTGGCAGTCCGACAATGTTTTTTCCACCAAAAAGCACTTTGCCGCCCCTTGGTTCGATAAGTCCGCACAGCGCTTTTACCAGTGTACTTTTTCCTGCTCCGTTGGCTCCGACCAGTGCTACGCACGATCCCTCGGCGACCTCTATCGAAATTCCCCGAACAGCATCGTCGCCGCTGTATCCGGCCCGCAGGTTTTCGGTCTTCAGCATTGCCGTGCCTCCATATTGTCTCTTTCTGTGTCGTCTGCCCCCAGATATGCCTCAATTACTTTTGGGTCTCGCCGTATCTGATTTGGCGTTCCCAGTGCAATCAGACGTCCTCCATCCATCACTGCGACCCGGTCGCAGAGCTCTGCGACAACATTCTGATGGTGTTCAATAAGAAGAATGGGCACACCAGCCCGCTTTATCGAGCCTATCAGCTCAATGAGCCTTGCGATGTCCGGTTTGGACATTCCTGCTGCCGGCTCGTCAAGCATCAGGAGCCGTGGTCGTGTAGACAACGCCCTTGCAATCTCAAGAAATCGCAAATCACCGTATGACATTCCTGAACAGCGGATCCTGGCCTTCCCTTCCAGACCGACAGCAAGCAACCAGCCCATAGCTTCCGATTCTCCTCCCCCTTGCTGACAAACCAGAATTGACTCCAGTGCGGTCAAACCATGGAAGGGTTGCAGGTTCTGAAATGTTCGGGCAGCGCCAGCCGAGAATGCCGACATCAGGCTTCCGCAAACAGGACGCTTGCCCGCAATCTCCACGGAGCCACTGTCGGGTGTATAAAGCCCTGAAATCAGGTTTACCAGCGTTGTTTTACCCGATCCGTTAGGGCCAATCAAACCGAGTGTCTCTCCTTGCCCTATATCGAGCGTAACGTTATCGACGGCTCTCATACCTCCAAAAGATTTACAGAGGTCGGAAAGACGCAAGGCGATCCCCTCCGTTTTTTTTGAAGAGCTGATTCCTCCCGTTGCAGGGAGAATGGGGAGTGGAGTAAAATGTATAAACTGACGCAATGTTGCGGTAACTGCTCCGGCTATTCCATTGGGAAAACCGACAACAACGGCAAAAAGAAACAATGCGAATATTCCTTTGCGCCACTCCTCTACGTTTGGTATGAAAAAGACCAGGGTGACGGCCAGAGTCATGGCTATTGCAGGAGCGGCTTGGCGGAAAAGAGGAACTTTGTGCGACAGAAGTGCACGGATTGGTGGAACAACGGTCAACACGCATCCAAAAGAGACGAGAAAGGAGAACAGCGTACGGTTCGAAAGAAGGTTGGGCAACATCGCGATAACTGCTGCTCCCAGAAAGGCACCCCACTGGCTCCGGCGTCCCCCGAAAACAACGCCAAGCAGCAGCATGACCATCAGGTCGTATCCGAAAGCTGCCGGCTGCAGATATCCGAAATTCATCGTATGCAACCCGCCAGCCAGACCTGCCAGGGCGCTTCCCCATGCGAAAGCCAGCACCTTGTGACGCAAGGCTCCTATTCCCAGCGCGTCGGTGGCTGTCGGAGAGTCGCGAAGTGCTTCAATTGCCAGACCAAAACGTGATCGAAACAGGGTTTTTGAGGCCTCCCATGCGACGAACAAGAGCGCCAGACAAAGCCAGTAAAAGCTGGTTGCGTCCAAGGGCAGGCTAAAAAGTAAAGGCCTGGAGATGGACAAGCCGAGAGCACCATTGGTGACCGATTCGCACTCGTTGAGCACAATAATCGACAGGGTAGCAAAAGAGAGAGTAGAGAGCGCAAACTGCGGGCCTTCCAGCCGCAGGGCAGGAAGCGCCAGTGCAGCACCTGGAAGCAGGGCCCCTGCGATTCCTGCCGCCAATGCCAGGGGAAGTGAAGCGCCGGCTCCGATCGCAAGAGCCGTGCCATAAGCGCCAAGCGCAAACAGCGCAGCCTGTGCAAGATTGATTTGTCCGAGGTATCCCACCGTTGTATCAAGACCGATGAGAAGCACACCATAGACAGCCATAAGGGTAAGCAGGCCAAGGGCATATTGTCCTTGCCAAAGAGCGGGCAGGGCAGCCAGACCAATGAAGATGGCTGTGCGTACGATTCGTTCCACGGTATTTTCCCTCAAACCCAGGCTGATACCTGCGAACATGGTTTCTCCTTTCAGACTTTTCGGATAATTTTTTTACCAAAGAGACCCTGCGGGCGAAGTGCCAACCCAACAATGAGCAGGATAAGAGCGGGAGCTTCCCGCCATCCACTCCCGAGCAAAAAGCCGGAGATATTCTCCGAGGCCCCAAGCGCCACGCCAACGAGAAGAAGACCAAAACTGCTGCCAAGACCTGCGACAACCGCCACAGAAAACGCTTTGAGCGTTAACGCAGCGGCCATGGTAGGCCCGACTGTTGTCACCGGTCCAATGATCGTTCCGGCAAATGCCGCAGCAATTCCCGAGACTGCCCATGAGAGGGAGATTGCCGTGCGTGAGCGAATACCGCACAGCTCGGCAGCATCCTGATCCGCGCTCACAGCCTGAACAGCGATGCCGATCATGGTATAGCGTCTGGCAAGCTCAATCAGCGTCATCATACCCAGTGCTCCGGCTGCAACGGCCAGCTCCTGCCAGGTAACCGATATACCAAAAAAATCCAGAGCACTCTCTGGCCATGGTACAGGAAAAGGCTTGTCTTCACGACCCCAGATGTTTTCTGCTGCAGAGAACCAAAACAGGCCGACAATGATGGTGAGCAGAACCCACCCTTCATTATGCTGCTGCAGGGCCAGCCGTACGGCAGTACGTTCAACAAACCATCCAAGGAGAGCGCCGGCAATCATGGCACCCGTCACAGCAGCCCAGTATGGCAAACCGCAGCCGGAGAGGGAGAGACCGGTAAATGCGCCAAGCATGACAAGCTCTCCCTGTCCGAAGTTTACCGCTTTGCCTGCGGCATGGGTGAGCTGAAAGCCGTAAGCGACCAATGCGTATGCCATACCCATCAGTCCACCGCTGACAGCCATCTGGGCCAAAGCCAGAAAATCCAAATTCATGCGTTTTTTTGTCCGGAACTATTTGTTGAGCATTTTTCCTTGCAGCACAATCTTGTCTGCAGGATTGGCGAGTACGACGTGACCATTTTGCACCTTGCCCATAACCGTGTTTTCCCGGCGAAACGCTTCATGTGTTTCCACCTTTGAGGGATCCCATTTTGACCATGGTTTTTTCCAGTCAGCGATGCAGCCTTTGACCGCCACTTTGAGGTTTTCCAATGACTCCCTTATCCCTGATGGATTGGTAGAACCTGCCTCATGAATGGCTTCAGCCAATAACAAGGCGGCATCGTAACCCTGTGCAGCAGAAACCGGTGAAGGAATCCTGGTGACCCCGTATGCCTTGTGGTAAGCCTGTATAAACGGCTTGGCCCTTGCTATCGACTCATCCTCAATAAATGTCTGTGGCATCAGTACGCCATTGCCTGCAGCCCCTGCGGTATCGATAAAATTACTCATAGACAGTGTCCATCCGCCAATCATTGGAACCCTGAACCCAAGCTTCTGCTTGCCAGAGGCGACAGCGGCAAGCTCGGGCCCGATACCCCAGATCAGTATAGCCTGTGCACCTGCTGCTTTGGCTTTCAAGAGCTGTGCAGTCATGTCTTTGTCACCAATGGCAAACTTCTCGACAGTTACCACCTTTACCCGGCCACCCTGATTATTGATCTGCCTGAGAAGATCATCACGCCCTGAGACTCCATAATTTGTTGCGTCGTGCAATATCGCGACCCGGAGGCAACCCATTTTTATGGCCTGTTCTACCACCATCCTGGCCTGAATGCCATCATAGGCAGCAAAACGGAAAATCGGAAGATTTCTTGTTCCCGCGTTGCTCCACTGTGTCATTGACGCGCTGCCTGCGGCTGGCGTAATGATTTTGACGATGCCTTTCTCAACATAATATTTGTCACCCGTCAGGGCGACGCCCGTGTTGACCGTGCCGATGACGGCAGAGATATCACCCATAGACGATATCTCCTGGGCGACCAGTGCGCCCCGGTCGTTTTTACCCTCATCATCACGTTCGACGATCTCTATCTTCATCCTTTTTCCGCCAACATTGATTCCTCCGTTTTGGTTTATCCCGGCAATGGCCAGCTTTGCCCCATCCCTCATGGAAACCCCCATCGGGGCCGATCCACCAGAAAAAGGTCCCGTGATGGCAATCTTGACGACATTGGCTGCCATGGCGGAGGTGGAAAATGTTGTTGCAAGGAGAACGGCAAGAATGGAACGGTACGCCTTCATTTCTGTGGGTTCTATGGATTGG
This sequence comes from uncultured Chlorobiaceae bacterium, assembly GCA_903851535.1. Lineage (GTDB taxonomy): Bacteria > Bacteroidota > Chlorobiia > Chlorobiales > Chlorobiaceae > Chlorobium. The sequence continues at coordinate 17,696 of CAINOO010000034.1, forward strand.
AAAAAACGTATTTTGAGATGCAGGGTCAAAGTGTTTTTGTGTGAGGGATTTTATTACTTGCAAATAAACATCATAACACATTTCGTACTCTATTATAAGGTTTTTTTTACCCGTGCGCAAGTTTTGTCTATTGCGAATTGGAACAAAAGCCGGTAGTGATTGTTATGATGCTAAAGTGGAGAGAGAGTTTTTTTTTGTTTTTTCTTATAGTTTATCGTACATTTGCGATGAACTATAAGAAGCGAGGGGCTGTTATGAAGAGAACGTTGTCGGTGGTTGAGTACAGTGGTGAAGAGGAGGTTATGGCATCAATTGCCAAGGCGATCAGTCATCCGGTGAGGATCAGGATTTTGAAGCTGCTTGCCAGTCAGCAGTGTTGCTTTACGGGGGAGTTGACAGAGCTCATTCCCATGGCTCAGTCTACCATTTCGCAGCACCTCAAGGCGTTGCTTGATTCCGGCCTGATTCAGGGCGAAATCAACCCTCCAAAAGTCCGTTACTGTATTCATCGTGAAAACTGGCTGAAAGCCTACTCGATGTTTGGAGGTTTTTTTAACGCAGACCTGGAGTGTCGGTACGATTGCCACTGACCTTGCAATAGAATGACCGAGAAAGGGGGAGGAGGTAATGGGTTGCAAGCCCCCTAAAAGAGATATTTTTTATAATCGACAGTGTACAGATAAACAGATAAAACATAAATAACAATGAAAAAGGTAAAAATTCTTGGCAGTGGCTGTGCAACATGTAATCAGCTTGTCGAAGCGGTAAAAGCGGTTATTGCCGCCGAAGGTATTAACGCATCGGTTGAAAAAGTGGAGGATATTCAGCAGATCATGGCCTATAACGTTATTTCAACCCCTGCGCTTGTTGTCGATGAACAGGTTCTCTGTAAAGGGCGGGTTCCCTCTCGTGAAGAGATCAAGGAGCTTTTGATGGCAAAACCACAGGGGTGTTGCGGATCTCATGGCACAAAATCGTCGGGTGGTGGCTCCGGATGCTGCTGTTAAAAGGCAGCAGTGTCTGCTGTTGTGCCGTTTTTTTGCGGAAAGGCGTTTAAAAAGCAAGAACTAAAAGTAATCAAAACATGAAGCAAGGTTTCCGGCAGCAACTTCCCAGGGCTTTTGGGCGAGAAAATGTACAATGGCTCTCCGGTGTCGCTGTCGGAGCAGTGCTGTGGATTCTGCTTTACCGTAATCTTGAGTGGTTCGCCTCACTCTCCCTTTACTTTTCCGGTATTACCCGCGCAAACCGTTTCGGAGAAGCGCTCTACTTTTTCCTCTATGAGGTACCAAAAGTGTTGCTGCTGCTCACGGCGGTGGTTTTTTTGATGGGGGTGGTGCACACCTTCATCTCTGCCGAGCGCACCCGGGCCCTGCTTTCGGGACGGCGTACCGGGGTCGGAAACGTCATGGCGGCCACTCTTGGTATTGTGACCCCCTTCTGCTCCTGCTCGGCGGTACCACTTTTTATCGGTTTTCTCCAGGCGGGGGTACCGCTTGGTGTCACCTTCTCTTTTCTGATTGCAGCACCGATGATCAACGAGGTTGCCCTTGCCCTGCTCTTCGGCATGTTCGGCTGGAAGGTCGCCCTGCTCTATTCTGCAATGGGTATTGCTGTTGCCATTGTTGCCGGCATGATAATTGGCAAACTGCAAATGGAGCGTTTTCTTGAGGAGTGGGTGCAGAAACTGCAGGAGAGAGTGATCACTCCGGAAGTGGAGGGCGAGGTCATGAGCATACACCTGCGCCTCCGCGAAGGGCTTCATCACGTCAGGGATATTGTTGGCAAGGTGTGGCTCTATATTGTGCTCGGCGTAGGGCTTGGTGCCGGAATTCATGGCTACGTGCCTGAAAACTTCATGGCTTCGCTCATGGGTAAGAGCGTCTGGTGGTCAGTTCCTGTTGCCGTGCTGATCGGCGTTCCCATGTACTCCAACGCGGCGGGTATTCTCCCTGTTGTGGAGGCGCTGCTTGGCAAAGGAGCCGCCCTCGGAACGGTGATGGCCTTCATGATGAGCGTTATCGCCCTCTCTGCGCCAGAGATGATCATTCTCCGCAAGGTGCTCAAACCCCGGCTTATTGCCGTGTTTGCAGGAGTGGTGGCCGCAGGGATCATGCTCGTAGGCTTTGTCTTCAATCTCGTTTTATAACCAGCCGGGGTACTGTCAGTCAACCCATAGCGGCTCAAAACAACTCGACGAACAATGAAAAAATCCATCCTTATTCTCTGTACCGGAAACTCCTGCCGCAGCCAGATTGCTGAAGGATTTCTCCGTTCATTCGACTCCTCGCTTGAGGTTTATTCAGCAGGTACAAAACCCGCTGCGGCGGTTCATCCGTTCGCCGTGCAGGTGATGCGCGAAGAGTGGGTCGATATCAGCCTGAACATGCCGAAAAGTGTTGATGAATTTCTCGGCAAAGCGTTTGACTATGTCATAACAGTTTGCGACGGGGCCAATGAATCCTGCCCGGTTTTTACCGGCAAGGTTGAGCACCGCATTCACATCGGCTTTGATGACCCGGCAGAGGCAGAGGGGACAAAAGAGGAGCAGCTTGCTATGTTCCGGCGCGTCCGCAACGAAATCAACCAGCGCTTCCGTCAGTTTTACAATGAAAATTTAATCGGGAAATAACGATGAGCACAGCCACAAAACAGTTGTCCTTTCTCGACCGCTACCTGACGCTCTGGATTTTTCTTGCCATGGGTCTCGGTGTGCTCTCCGGCTGGCTCTATCCCGCCATTCCGGGCTTCTGGAACCTTTTTCAGTCGGGCACCACAAATATGCTGATTGCCGCCGGGCTCATCATCATGATGTACCCGCCCCTCGCAAAGGTCAAATATGAGGAGCTTGGTGATGTGTTTCGCAACACCCGGGTGCTTGCCCTCTCGCTGGTGCAGAACTGGGTGATCGGCCCGATACTGATGTTCGTGCTCGCCGTTCTCCTCCTCTCCGACATGCCGCATTACATGGCAGGGCTCATCATGATCGGCCTTGCCCGCTGTATCGCCATGGTCATTGTCTGGAATGAGCTTGCCAAGGGAGATACCGAGTATGCCGCCGGGCTTGTCGCCTTCAACT
>CAINOO010000035.1 GCA_903851535.1 uncultured Chlorobiaceae bacterium
ACACGCCACCTGAGCGGGACTGAGCCACAACCTGCTCCTGTATTTCCCGATCAGAAGAAAAGAGATAGATCGCAAGAGGCTCGTCGATGCTGCCAATGAGATCGAGTGCTTCTGAAAGCTCCGCGTATGCAATGACCGGCAAAAGAGGCCCGAAAATTTCCGACTGCATGAGTGGAGAGTCGGGCGTCACTCCACGAACAATGGTGGGTGCAATATAACGCTCATCCTGATCGCACTCACCACCACTCCAAACTGAAGAGCCGTCAAGAAGCGTTTTGAGCCGATTGAAATGATCACTGTTGACGATACGGGGATAATCGGGACTCAGACGGGGATCATCACCATAAAAGTCGGTGATCGCCACCTGCATGGCATGGAGCAACTCCTCCTCACGATGCTCATGCACCAGAACATAATCAGGCGCAAGGCAGGTTTGGCCCGCATTCAAAAACTTGGCCCAGACAATCCTGCGCGCTGCCACCCTCACGTCACCGCTCTCTTCGACAATACAGGGACATTTTCCTCCGAGTTCAAGCGTCAACGGAGTGAGATGGCGGGCGGCGGCAGCCATCACCTCCCGGCCAATAGCAGGGCTGCCCGTATAGAAAATGTAGCCAAACCGCTCAGCAAGCAGAGCCTTTGTCGCTTCCACGCCTCCCTCAACCACCCTTATCGCACGCTGGTCAAGATAGTGGCCCAGCCCTTCGGCAATAAGGGCCGAGCTTCGGGGTGCAAGCTCCGAGGGTTTGACCACTGCACTGTTTCCGGCGGCAATGGCGCTGACGAGGGGAACAAGAGAGAGATTGAAGGGATAGTTCCACGCCCCGATGATGAGCACAACGCCATAGGGTTCAAAAGAGCAGGAGGCTCTTGCTGGCTGATAGAGAAGCGGGACGGAGACCCGTCGGGGCTTCATCCATGAGGCGAGATGCTTGAGTGCAAAACGGATTTCGCCACGAAGGTATCCTGTTTCGGTCAAAAAGGTCTCTGCTGCAGACTTCCTGAAATCGTGATGCACAGCGGCGGCAATATCACGTTCGCGCTCAATAAGGAATGTTTGCAGTGCAAGCAGTTGCGAAATCCTCCACGACAGATCGCGGGTGATGCCGCTCTCAAAGGTCTCCCGCAAGAGCGCCAACTCCAAAAATCGCTGATCATGCTGCATAACAGGAAGAGATGGCAAAACATTATCGCTGAACGTCACTTTTCTCCCGGCATAAGAGAGCAGGATACAATGTAACGAAAAAGCGCATCAGCAAAGCCTGCCATCCTTTCATCTGCCATGATTTATTGCCAGAGCACAATTCGTTCACTACATTACTCTTTGAAATTGCGCTTTTGCACAAACGGTTACCCTTATGTCACCAATGATGGAGTGGATTACGCAGCCTGAAGCCTGGATTGCCCTGGCAACCTTGACGGCTCTCGAAATTGTTCTCGGTATTGACAATATTATCTTTCTTTCCATTATCGTCGGACGGCTGCCCTCAGAGCAGCGAGGCAAAGGACGGATTATCGGGCTGGGGCTCGCCATGCTGACCAGAATCGCCCTCCTGCTCTCAATAACCTGGGTTATGGGACTTACCGGCGGTCTCTTTACCCTGCTTGATCATGCGATTTCAGGGCGCGATCTTATCCTGATTGGCGGCGGACTCTTTCTGCTTGCAAAAAGTACACAGGAAATTCACCAGAGTCTTGAAGGGAGTGAAGAAGAGGGCAAAAAAGGCGGTTCCGCCAGCACATTTGCCTTCACCATGCTGCAGATTGCCATCATTGATATTGTCTTTTCACTTGACTCGGTCATTACTGCCGTTGGCCTTGCCAAAGATGTCGAAGTGATGATTATCGCCATCATGATCTCCATCGCCATCATGATGCTTGCCGCCAAATCAATCAGCGATTTTGTTGAAGCGCACCCGACCATCAAGATGCTTGCTCTCAGTTTTCTCATTCTGGTCGGAGTAACCCTGCTTGCCGAGGGGGCCGGTTTTGAAATTCCGAGAGGGTACATCTATTTTGCCATGGCCTTTTCCGTTTCTGTTGAAATGCTGAACATCCGTCTGCGCAAAAAAGCCGACAAACCGGTTCATCTTCATCCAACCATGAATATTGATGGCGACGGTGCCTGACAAGAGAAAACTGCAACACAAAAGGGAGTCTCGAAATCACCTTGGGTGCCCAAGCCTCCGCCTTCAGGAGAGCGCCAGACGCTCCATCAGAATGGCGGCGGAGACGGCGGCGTTGAGCGACTCAACCCTTATGCTTGTGCCAGCATGGGGTATGCGCACCAGCCGGTCGGCCAGCGCTTTTACGGATTCACTGATGCCATTGGCTTCGTTGCCGATCACGAGCACCTGTTTTGCGGGCCAGGAGCTGAACTCCCGGAAATCCTTGCCCTCAAGCGATGAACAGATAATGCAATAGCCCTGCTTTTTAAGCCGCAGGAGTTCATGCTCAAGATGCGCAACACCGTAATGACGAATGGCATAGATGCTCCCGGCGCATGAGCGAACCGCCTTGGGATTGTAGCGGTCGGCTGTTCCGGTCGTGCAGATCAGCGCATCGGCTCCGAACCAGACCGCTGTTCTGAGAATGGTACCCACATTGCCTGGATCCTGGACATCATCGAGCGCGACCATGAATGATTTGACAGAGGTTGCCGATAGCGCTTCAGCAGCAGGCTCAACCAGGCGCTGCTGACGGAAAACGCCGAAAATTCCCTGGGATGTCGAGGTTTCAGCAAGCTGCGAGCACTCTTTTTCGTTTATGGAAAAGAGCTTTCCCTTCCAGGGCCGGGCAAAACGGGCAGACTCTGCTTCTCCCTCCCTGACAAGCAGGGCAACAAGCATCTCCTCTCCTGGCAGGTTCAGGCAGAGCTCCCTGACCGTTCGAAGCCCCTCGGCAAGAAAAAGCCCTTCCTGATCCCTGAACTTTTTTTGGTGCAGTCGAGCGTACTTTTGGAGCTTGGCCTTGCTTAACGCAACCTCCTGCAGCGGCCTCATGAGAGCCCTCCCGCCCTCTTGAGGCTGTCAATAACCGATTTTGGATCGTGGGAAAAATTTGCGGGAGGCACACCAAGCCCCCGTGCAAGAGCGTCACCATCAAGCTCAACGGAAAAACCATCCTCCGAATCCTCCATTGCCCCGTTCATGCTGCGGCGAATGTAGTCGTCAAAACTCTCCTTGTCCATAGAGTGGCCTTCCAGAGTGCTCGGTTTTTCACGCTCATTGGTGCACGCATGATCAGCAAAGGGCGTTGCACTCGCTCCCCGACCTCTTGCCGTTTTTCCTCCCATGAACTCCTCATCGACAGCATAGTCACCAAGTCGCTCCTGCATGATACCGCCACTCTTCTGCATGGCACGCCGCATCGAAACGGTCTCAATCTCCCGGCGATCCCCCTGGAGAAGCCGCACAACAAATGCAATGCCGGTCAAGGCTGCAACAACAATAAAGCAGAGCAGAATCAGCTCAAGACGCAGCCCGAAAAGCACAACAACCAGCACTTCAGCCGCAATGAGCCCG
>CAINOO010000036.1 GCA_903851535.1 uncultured Chlorobiaceae bacterium
AACAGTTTTTTCATGTGACAGACTCCAATTTTGATGGTTACAAAAAAAATTTCCCTTTCAGAGTTCCAGAAAACAGAAAGACAGAAAATCAGGAAGAGGGACTGGAACGAACTACCCGAAAGCCGAAATTGACGTCCCCGCCCGACGGATGATCCTCGAACCGGGCAGAGCAACGCAGATTTTCGGGATTAACGTACCACGAACCGCCGCGCAACGCACGGGCGGAATCATCTTTATTACGCTGATTTTCCATCAACTCCCAGACATTACCGGCCATATCGTACAATCCTTCAGGCGTAGCACCATCAGGATAGCGTCCGACGGGTGTTGTGGCTCCTTCATTGCTATCATAATTGGCACGGGTTTTTGAGGGCTCTTCCTCGCCCCAAGGGTACGTTCTGCTCTCTTTTCCGCCTGCGGCATACTCCCACTCCATTTCTGTTGGAAGACGATAGAGCCCATCGCGACCTCCATCAAGCAGCGAAAGCCACAGGCAATAGGCTTTTGCCGCATACCAGCTTATATCCATTACTGGTTGCTCCTCCCTGTTGAATCGCTTGTCGTCATCCGATTCAGAGCGGAAAAGCTTTGCAAGCTCTTTTTTTCCCTTGATGAGGTAATCACTGAATCCCTTAATGCTTTTCGCCATTTCCTGCAAGTGTTTGTGATACGATTTCAGAGTAACAGTATCAATATCAGGCCCCGACTGCAGGAAGTTGATGAAACGCCGGTACAGCTTGTTGGTAACCGTATATTTGGCAACGTAAAGGTCTGGCACTGTTTCCTGCTTCTCTGTCAGAGAGAAGGTAAATACGCCGCCTTTTATCAGGAGATACTCCGCACCAAGCTTGTCACAGAGAACATTGCTCAATGCTGAGTCGTTAAACTTCCTGACAGCCTCAAGAGCTTCAGGCTTGCCAATGGTTTTCAGGCACTCCAAAATATATCGCTGCCGATTTGTGGTAGTCTGAGGGTCAAGCAACTTCTTTTGCAAGGCATCAATCTTCCGCTGCGGGGCCTCCTCAACAAGGGTAACAAGCAAGTCCTGCTGCTTTTGCGTCAAGTTTTCAGTGACCGGCGAGTCAAAAAGCTTCTGCATGAAGTCATCAAAAACATCTGCATCATCAACATGGCCAATAAAAAAGCGGAACACCTCCTGCCACCAGTCATCGCCAAATCGGCTGACAATAATATCAAGATAACCTGTCCGATGCATGTTTTTATGCAGTTGAACGCCCGCCAAGTACTCCCTAAATGATTTATGTCGGAAAACATACTCCCTGTCGCCATACTCCACGAGCACTCCAGCTCGCTCAACAAGGTTCCGACAGAACTCCCCTGCGGGAAGCGAATTATAGAGAGTATCGAGCAACTCCTGCATTTTTAACTGCATGTCAGCTCTGCTGACCTCGTCCTTTTTAAGATCCTCCTGCATCCAGAGCGAGACAGGACTCAACACCCTCCGGGCATCTTCTGCCGCAAGCAATGGGGATATTCCCCTGCGCCGGTCACGATAATCGAGCATAAAATTCAATGCCGCATCATAGAGCTTCAAACGACTTCCCGGCATATATTCCCGCTCTTTCCAGAGCATGGCCATAATCTGCAAAAGCAAGGGAATCCCTGCCAATGAGCGTAAACTTTTATTTTTATCCTGCCCGAGAAAAGCAAGAATAGCATTGGCTTTTTGAGCTGCTATCTGTTCCTGCTGGCTTTGCCACACTGCATTATCTCTTGAACCAGGTGGAATCTCTCCCAAAAATGCCGCTTTGAACCAGAGATGCAAAAATTCTGCCTGCTGCTTTTTTGAAAAATCCATAATATCGGCCCGCAGGTGACCTGTTTCAAGCTCGATTCTATCCCCTTTCCGGTAACCCGTGCTTCGTGATGTCACCACAAACCGGGCCTTGGTAAACCCGCCAACAGTGTGGTCTATCCAGCCACAGACTGCGATTCGGTCGTGAACATTGCTGATTTCGTCGAGACCATCAAGAAGCACCAATGTTGACGGCTTGTCCAGCCAACTGGAAAAGATTGATTCTGAAATATCAAGAAAATGCTTTTTCGACCACAGAGAAAGATTCGCAGGCAATGAGAAATAAGTATCGTCCTTGTTGAGATCTCGCAAGGGGAGGTAAAAAACATTGACAGGTTCACGAAAACCAAACTCCTTGTACCGCCCATTATTGAGACAGGAAAGTGCATAATATTTGAGCAAAGTTGTCTTTCCCGAACCGGGATCGCCGATAACCAGCAAGAGTGGGTGCTGTTGAAAAACAAAACTCATCACCTCTTCAGGGGTACTGGTACGCTCCTCTTTTTGTGATTCACACTGAATATCTCCTGCGAATAGTCGTGTTTCACAACGCGATGTCCCTGAAAGCGATAAGGAAACAAAGGTATCGGAGAGTTTTACTGAAAAGCTTTCAAGGGCAGGAGAACCTGTCAAGGTGATGTTACTGAGCTGACGTTTCAGTGTTGACTGGTAGCCTGTCAGGGCTGAGTCAACAGCTACCTCAGAGGGTACAACAACACTCTCCTGTTCTACCACATCGGGACCAAACCATTTTGGAATCTGCAAGTCAAGGTGACGGGCAAGCAGTGTACGAAACTTCGCTCGACTATCATACTCCCATACCAGTCTGTCGGCCTTCATCGATGCCCTGTAAGCATCAAGCTTTGCTTCCTGTTCTTTATCAACCTTGCTTCGAGCTATAGGTAAATTCGAAAAATAGAGCATGACAAGTTTGCTCATGCCTGTCATCTTCTCAACCTCTTCAACTGCTCCGCCTGGAGCGACTCCAGTATCGGTACCAATCCGAGTCCAGAAAATACCGATAACCATATCGCATTGATTAACGATCTGTTTGTTAAGAATTTCCTGAACCCGATCACCCCCTTGGGGCGCTGCCCGAGATTCCCACAAAACCGGATCAAGCATAATGCCGGAATTTGGATGGCGTGAATGCCATCCAAGTATAACCTCTTCAGCAATTTTCCGCTCCGCAGCAACATCAGAGGGTGAAGCAACAAGAACCTTTACAATTCGAGCTGGTGGTTTATTACTGATTCTTTCAGTCATTGTCTCTTAGTCCTTTACTTTAGCAACACCTGTGGTTAATACCCTGTTGCTCAAACTTTTATCAACTCTCACCCCGAAACAGATTCATCACTGCGACATATTTTCTGCAGATCGTGAAGCCTCTACAGCCTCCATAATATCGTTCGTCGTTGCTCTTGTTTTCACCCCCTTGACATCAAAAGGAGAGCTTGAGGCATGTTTATACACAATAGAAAAGAGTTCGCCAGTCTGTTTTTTTATCATCGCCTTTTCATTACGTGCAAGGCCGAGCACTTTAGCGAATTTCTGTTGTGCTTCAGAAAAACTGTAAACTTTCATAACCTCTACGCCATAATTTAGATACCAATTTCACACAATATCAGCCATGTAATCAAGCCTTCGTTTCAGGATTGCTCTGTTAAAAAGCTATCGTTTATTTTCTCTCTCCCAGCCCCAGCGAGCGCAAAAGGTTGCGGGTATCGGCCTGCCGGGCGTGACCAACCCATCCAGCAAGACTTTCCTGCAAGTTTTCCGGCTTGGCAAGCAGGGTACACCGGATTCTTTTTTTCGCCCTGCGAACATTGACTGATGGAAGTAACCGGTAGCTCTGAAATACTTTTTGGCCGAGAAAGCACTTCCCTTCCGTCGTCGGGTACAACTCCGTTCTGTCGGCATTGAGAATCAACCTGAACTGTTGCAAAAACTCTTCGATTGCTTTTTTCCACTCCCACAGCTCGTCCTTGCTGTCAGAAAACAAGACATAATCATCAACGTATCTTACGTAGCCCTTGCAACGCAACACCTCTTTGACGTAGTGATCGAGAAAGCTGAGGTAGTAGTTGGCAAAAAACTGGCTGGTCAGGTTACCGATAGGCAACCCTTTTCTCCGTTCATGAGGAGTAAAGAGCGTGTCGCCCGGAAAATAGTGGATATACTCAGCCTGAATGTTGCTGTTGTCGATGATGGTGTCGATCAGCCACAGGGTATCAGCGCACCCTATTTTTCGGCGAAGCAGCGATTTGAGTATTTCGTGATCGATGGAGGGAAAATATTTCCGGATATCACACTTCAGCACATAAGCATACTTTGTCAGGTAGTGCTGATAGCGCCCTATGGCCTTGTGTGTTCCCTTGGCCGTTCTGTTGGCGTAGGTATCAAAAATAAAGCTCCGCTCAAGCAGAGGGCCGACAATATTGATCAGGGCGTGATGCACAACACGATCTTTAAAGGGTGCAGCGCTGATCATCCTTGGTTTTGGCTTGTAGATGCTGAAGGTTTTGTAAGAGCCAGGCTGCCAGGTTTTCCCTTGCAACTCCGTCTTAATCTGCCAGAGGTTCTCTTCCAGATAGGTGAAAAAGTGCAGCACCGACGGCTTTTCGCGCTTTCCTTTTGCCGCTTTTTGAGCTGCTGAAAGCACATTTTCAAAGGTTACGATGCTCTCAAAAAGATTTTTGCTGGTTTTCATCGTTTTGCCAGAAAAAAAACAGGCCGCTTTTTCAATTGCTTACTCAAGCGACCTGTTTTATGTGTACTGTTTGTGCATGCCCCACCAAGTGGCAATGGCAACATGCCGCAGGAAAAGAGCCCGGGATGTCATGCCCAGAAAACTGTCCGTTCTTCCTTGAAAAAACGGCATCATAATGGGCTTTGAGACGCATTGAAAGGGGCATGATTGGAACGAACTACCCGAAAGCCGATATTGTTGTTCCTGTTCGCCGGATGATTCTCGATCCGGGCAGAGCAACGCAGATTTTCGGGATTATTGTTCCACGAACCGCCGCGCAACGCACGGGCGGATCAGTTACCGGCTCTCTTCCACTCTTCTGAACAACTGATACTTACCATTTATCAGCGACATCTTCAAGATTTTTTTATCCAGCCACCCAGCATTTTGCCCAATTCTGCAATTTGACCACTCCCAAATTCGTACGATTTCAGGCTGATAAATTTCATGTCAAAACTCAATCGAACCAGAATGCGCAACCGCGTCAGAACCTCATCGGCCTGCTCCAGCATTGGTCGTTTTTCGTTCCGCATATTGGCAACCGCCACAAGCTCGGTAAAATCCAGCACAGCATTTTCGATGCGCACAGCGAGACTGAACCGGTAACTTTTGGGGAATTTCCCGGTATGCAGAAGCAGCCATTTCGTAAAATCGTACGCTTTTTTAGCAATCAGCATTTCATGATTTTGCACAATTTTTTTTCCTTTCAGAGTTCCAGAAAACAGAAAGACAGAAAA
>CAINOO010000037.1 GCA_903851535.1 uncultured Chlorobiaceae bacterium
CAGTCGTGCACAAGCCGATCAGCCAGCGCATCACGTTCACTGCTGTTCAGGGGCGCATTCTCCCAGTTAACGGTCAGACGGTTGGTGAAAAAGGTCAATTGCCTTTTTGCGTAATTGCGCGTATGCTGTTTGATGAGCGAAATCGCTTTATGAGAAGAGATTTTTCCGTCAAAACAGGCAAAAAGTTCCTGATACCCCACCGACTGCAGCGCTGATGTTTTTCCCTCGGCAAGGAGTGCGTGGTACTTGTCATAGAGCCCTTCAGCTTCGCCGCAGAGGCCCGCTTCAACCATATGATCCGTACGCAGGTTGATGCGCTCGTACAGAAGGGGGCGGGGCATCGCAAGCCCTGCGGTGATAAAGCTGAGGCCCTTCTGACGCTGCTTTCCCCTTGCCTGTAACTCGGTAACGCTCAAGCCGGTGATTTCAATAATTTCAAGGCTTCTGACAAGGCGCCGGCTTTTGGTTGGGTCAAGGGTCGCCGCCTGTGCAGGATCTCTTTTGAGCAGGCGTGCATAAAGCTGCTCTTTTCCATCGCGCTCAAACTCCTCAAGCAGTCGTTCCCGTATTTCAGGGTTTGCCGGAGGCAGATCAGCAAACCCTTCAATCAATCCTTCAAGATAGAGGGTTGAGCCACCGACAACAACCGCACGTTTTCCCCGCCGGTGAATATCAAGTATCCGCTCCACGGCCTCAGTTGCAAAGTCACCAGCAGAGAAGGAGTCGCCGATATTTTTTTCATTGACAAAATGATGTTTCACCTCTCCAAGCAGCTCCTGCGAAGGTTTTGCCGTGCCGATATCAAGCTCACGGTATACTTGTCGCGAATCCGCCGAGATGATCTCTCCTCCCATCCTTTTTGCCACAGCCAGAGCGAGCGCTGATTTCCCTGAAGCCGTAGGACCAAGAATAACCATGACCGTGGGCTGTTCTGTTTTTGTAAAGCCAATATTTTCAAGCAATAAATGATCCATATCCGTCAAAAATAAAATATATACGTCGCCCGATTCTCCCCAATTTTGCCCCAATCCGCAAAGATAATGAAAAACACTCCATCCATCCGCAGTTACCGGCAAGGAGATTGTCTGCTTGCTGGCATCTTCGTCCAGAACACCAGCAATCCGAATATAAGGAAGCAATTACAGAACGTTTCAGGTCAGCCAACAGCCGAAGCGATGAGGGTAAAAGTGACTGTTCGGGACTACGGAGTACCGCTGATACAGGAGATGGAGTTGATCAGAAGGCTGGCAGCTCAGTGCGTGCTTTGCTCACTCTTTTCACTGAATACCCTGATATGATTGCGTCCTTCACTTTTTGCCAGGTACATGGCGGCATCGGCATGCCGCATCATTGTAAGCTCGTCTTCGCCGTGATCGGGAAAAAGAGCGAGGCCAATACTGCATGAAATGTTGATGGTATGGCCTTCGATATCGAAAGGTTGAAGGATTGTATAGCTTATTCTTTCGGCAATATCAAGAGCATTGGAGAGTGATGCGATTTGTGGTAACAGGACGACATACTCATCGCCTCCAAGGCGGGCCAAAAAGTCGCCGCCTCTGCGCAAAATGGCGAGGGTTCTCGTCGCCACCTCTTTGAGGAGGATGTCACCGATTTCATGCCCAAACGTGTCGTTGACGATTTTGAATTTGTCAAGATCAAAGATAAAGAGAGCCGCCCTGGTTTTGTTGCGGCGGCACTGGGCAAGAGCGAGGGCTATTCGCTCAGAGAGCAGCCTGCGGTTTGGCAGGCCCGTCAGAGAATCGTGCATGGCAAGATTTTCGATGATATAGCTCTGTAACTGGAGTATTTTATGCTCGTCATCCGCCATTTTTTTTGCGATGACATCCCATGCTGCATCAGCGAGCAGAGCAACGATTTCCCTGTCATCCTCAGTATAGTCAGTAAGTTTGTTCCCGACACCGATAAGGGCAACGACCTTATCGTCACGAAAGATGGGGAGTACCATTTCACGCTTCAGCTCCGCATGGCCTTCCGGCACTCCTTTGCGACTGGTGATTGAAGCAAAATCGTTGTGGATGACCGCTTTCCGTTCCCGCAAGGCATTGGCCCATATTCCGGCTTCGTTCAGGGCATAGTGACCGCTCTTTTTTTCCGCCTTGCAGAAAGATGTCGTGGTGTTGGTCGACCAGCCCTGCTGGGAGAGCGTCGTCTGGTTTTCGTCAACAAAGTGCAGAAAGCCGATGGAGCTCTCTGTCCGCTTTTCGGCTTCATCAATGGTCAACCGGAGCAGCTCGTCAGTCGTCTTCTGTTGCTCCACATCAAGCAAGGAAAGATGGAATGCGTTGGCCTTCTCAAGGCGCATACGTTCGGTTATATCGTGAATAATCGAATACATTATGCATCTGCCGTTCGCATCGACTCTGGTAGCATAGACCTCCACATCACGGATAGAGCCGTCACTCTTGCGGTGGCGGAGAATGAAGTGTTTTTTCTCTCTCAATACAGCCTGTTGCATTGCCACCTGCAGCTCTTCGGCAGGGAGCGTATCGATTTCTCCGAGATTCATTTGGCGAAATTTTTCCGTCGACCAACCGTAAAACTCCGTTGCAGAACGGTTTGCATCAACAATTTTGCCCGTATCGGGATCAAAGATGATGATGATGGCTGAATTGTTTTCAAACATCTCCCTGAAGAGCTGTTCACTTTTTTTCAGAGCATCGACACTCAGTTGGTGTTTCTCAGCCAGATCAATGGTATCGAGGGCAAAGGAGATATCTTGTCCAGTCTCTTCAAGCAGGTGACATTGCCCTGCAGTAAAAAAGTCCACGTCTGTGGCATAGAGATTCAGCAGGGCGATAATAACACCGTTACGCACAAGAGGAACTGCGGCAGCGGAGTGAAACCCCCCTGCGATTGCCATCTCTTGCCAATGACGCATAGCAGGGTCGGTCTGGATATTTTTGCTGTAGGCGACAGTTCCACTCTCAACTGCTGAGCCCATGATGCCGTTCCTGAAGGGGATCTCTTTGATGTTGACCGGTTTCAGGGGAGGGAGATGCCGCCCTGCATCGTTGAAAACTGCGGGGGTTACCAGACCGGTTTGATAGTCAAGAAATCCGATCCATGCCAGCCCGAATTTACCATACTCTATGGCTACATGGCACACACTTTTGAACAATTCATCCCGATCGTCAAGACGGACAATGGCCTCATTGATCTGGCTGAGCGTTGCGTACAATCGTGAAATATTCATCACGTTCACCTCTTCCTGCGTGCGTTTTGCGAGTTCTTCCTGTAACTGGATGGTACGCAGCTCAACGCGCTGATCCAGTTCTCGGTTGAGTTGCTCCAACTCCTCTGCACTTCGCCTTCGTTCACCGGCTTCACGATTGACGGCGATAAATGAGAGCAACAGAAGTGACAGGCTTACGGTGACCCCTGCCACGATGGAGATAATCGTGTGTTGCAGGCTTGCAGAAGCCACTACTGAACTTTGCCGAAAAATCTCTCTCTCCCTCTCTATCATCGTGGCAATCCTCCGACGGATATCGGTCATCATATTGTGGTCGATATCGCCTGCAATCAGCGTCTGTGCAACATCAAACCCACTCTGTTTTTTCATGTTGACGACTTTTTCCATAAAGAGAATTTTTTTTCCAACAATCTTCCCCAGCGACTCCATCTCTTTTTTCGTGACCGTGTCATTTGCCGTTACTTGATGCAAATCCCTGAGATGCAGCCTTATTTCGTCAGGGCAGGTGGCTGCAAAACAGGGTTTCAGATAGCGCTCACTATCGGTAATAAGGTAACCGTTCGGGCCTGTTTCAAGTTCGTTGATGTGTGCAAGAAGATGGTCAAGCCTGTTCTGCGTTTCGAGCGTATGGGTGACTTTCTGGTTGTTCTCGATGAGCGTACGTACGCTGAACAAAATATAGCAGCCTGTACCTGCAATAATGGCAATGGCCAGAGCGAAGGAGAGTACGGAGAGATGGCGAATCAACGGTTGTTTCAAGGTTTTGTCGATTTTCCTGTGATTTAACATTACAGCCCATCCACCCGCTTGTGCATAGCCCAATGTACAACTAACCACCGTTATTTTACACAATAAAAAACCTTTTTTTAGCAAATATTGAACTCGCCCCGGTCAAGTCGCATGGTAAAGTGACCGATACCGGCCCGCTAATCATTAATGATCAATCAGCTCCACCCTGCGGGCACCAGCGGGAGCGCCGCCGGCATGTTCGACAATAATGTTCCTTGCTCTGCTCATGTTAGCTCAATAATGGTTTTTTTGCGAAAAAACCGCTTCACAAGCACGGCCACAATAAATTTACGGTAAAAAAAGCCTTTTCCTCATAGACGTTAAAATTTGCGTTCGTTTTCTTTTTTTTGAAGCCTGATTTTCGGTAATCAACCCTTGATGTTCATCATTGTTGGATAATTACGCTATATTCGTGATTGATAGTGGTGTTTGGCCCGTCAGGACATCGACATGGATATTGCCCTTTTGACAGTCGGCAAACATCAGGAGAATTGAAGCAATGGAAAAACAGCCAAAGCCAGGCGGGAGAAGGTTCGTACAAAAAGTTTCCCCCTTAAAAACTGTTGACATCGTGAAGGAGAGGTCTCTGCTTATTCCTGTTATCGGTATAGGTGCTTCAGCCGATGGCCTTGAGGCTCTGGAACTCTTTTTGAAAAACGTTCCGCCATCATCTGGTATGGCCTTTGTCATTGTCCAGCATCTTGACCCGACACATAAAGGCATTATGGCTGAACTCCTCCAGCGTTCGACAAGATCGTGCTTATTTTGCGCTATCAGACCGGTCATGATTGCGCTTTGTATAAAAAAAGTACCCTCTACAGTCGTATTGAAGAAGGCAACATGATCCCGTATCTTCTCTACATCGTCTTTGAAGAGATCGATGCTCCCCAATCTCGCAACAATAAGCCGAAAAGCAGGTGAAATAATGGCAGATTTTTTTGAAGAAAAGGGCGAAAGTGATATCACGAAAAAGCATTTCGTCGATGATTATGTGAAGGCGGGCGGAATTGATAATTTGCCGGATTTGCGTCTTGAAATGCAGCGGGTGATGCACAAACTGAAGGTGCATCAGCTTGAGCTTGAGATGCAGCAGGAGGAGCTGAATCAGGCCAACATACAGCTTGAGAAAAGCAGGGAACACTATAACTACCTCTACGATTTTTCTCCCATAGGTCATATCTCGCTTTCCGAAGATGGCGTAATCGTAGAAATTAACCTGACCTGCACAAAGATTTTTGCAATAAACCGCTCTAACCTTCTTGGGGCAAGGTTGGCGCAGTTTATTGCGCTCAGTGACCGCCCTGCGTTCAAGAACTTTCTCAACGGCATCTTTGTGCATAAAACCGCCGATTTCTGTGAAGTGGAATTTATCAATCAGCAGACCCACAGGTTTTTGCGCATTGACGGTGTAGTTTATTCGGGCCATCGCGAGTGTCAGGCTACGGTTATCGATCTCACCGGACAAAAACAGTCTGCATTTGAGGTAAAAAAAATGGAGACCATGCTCGCTGTTTTTCAGAAAGTAGAGTTGATGAAGCGTTTTTCGGCCAGCATTGTCGATGATTTCAGAGAAACGATAACGGAGATTGTTCAAAAAATTGATTTTGTGCTTCAATCCGAAACGCTTGATGCTGCCAACAGTGCACAGTTGAAAGCAGCCATAAAATGTTCAGATCGCCTACTTGATGTGAGCAGTTTTCTCTCGGCATTAACTCTTTCCCCCCGGGTTGTGGCGGAAAAAATGGATATCAATGTCGTGATTTCAGAAAATCTCAACTCATTGGTGCAGCTTGTTGGTGAAAAAATCACTCTGACCTTTCAAGACAGCAGCAATCCGTCCCTTGTCACCATCGATCGCAACCAGCTCAAACAGGTACTGGTTTGCGTTGTTGAAAATGCAAAAGATTCCATGACCAGTGGCGGAACATTAAGCATCAAGGTTCATCATCAGCATCTGGAAGCTAATGAGGTTTATTCTTCCGCTACGGCGTTACAGGGCGAGTTTGTTTGTCTCGAAATCAGCGATACAGGGGTTGGCATGTCGAAAGAGGTGCTCGATCATCTTTTTGAGCCTTTTTTTACCACAAGGAGTAACGGCACGGGCCTTGGAATTCCCATAGTTAGAACCATTATGAAACAGAATATGGGGTTTGTCACCGTTGACTCTCAATTTGGAGAGGGAACCACCGTCCGACTCTATCTACCCTGTTACCCATAATATTTTTATAATAGAGTTACATGCTGCAGCAATCAGGCAAAAGGAGTCATTATGATTTCACAAAATGAGGGTATCTCCTCCGTCTCATCGATGGCATCCTCCGAGTTACGCTATCGCCGGCTTTTTGAAAGTGCGCAGGATGGCATATTGATTCTTGACTTCAAGAGTGGCAAAATAGTCGATGCCAACCCTTTTATTCTCAACCTTATCGGTTACGCATTCAATGAGCTTCTTGGCAAGGAGCTTTGGGAGATCGGATTTGTTGTTGACAAGGAGTTGGCGCGAACGGCATACATGGAACTTCAGTCAAAAAATTACATCCGTTACGAAGATTTGCCATTGCAGCATAAACAGGGCCAAATTATTGACGTTGAGTTTGTCAGTAACGTCTATGATGTCGGGCGTGAAAAAGTGATTCAGTGCAGCATTCGCGATGTTTCGGAGAGAAAATTTCTGGCTCAAAAAGTTGTGCAGTCTGAGCTGCGCTATCGCAGTCTGTTTGAGAGTGCGCAGAACGGCATCATGATTCTTGACTTCCTGAGCGGTAAAATAGTCGATGCCAACCCGTTTATACTTGATTTGCTGGGATTTTCTGCGAAGGAACTCTGCGGCAAAGAACTCTGGGAGTTGGGTTCTACCATAGACAAGGAGTTTGCGCTTCAGGCTTTTGAGACGTTACAGAAGAAAAATTATATCAGGTATGAAAATCTGCCCCTGAGAAAAAAATATGGCCAGTTGATTGATGTGGAGTTTATAAGCAATGTTTACGATGTCGGCGGGGAAAAGGTGATTCAATGCGATATACGCGACATCTCAAGCCAGAAAAAACTGACTCTCTATCAAAATCTTGCTGTTTCAAATATGGATGATCTCGTCAATGCTCTGGTCGCCATGAGCGAAGCGAGAGATCCCTATACGGCAGGCCACCAGCAACGGGTCTCGGAACTCTCTCTTGCCATTGCCAAAGAGCTGCATTATTCTGAAGCCAATATGGAAGGGTTGCGCATAAGCACCATGCTGCATGATATCGGCAAGTTTGCCATTCCTTCAGAGATTCTGACCAAACCATCAGCGTTGACGAAGGATGAAATGGGGCTGTTACGCTGCCATGTTGTTGAAGGCTACAAAATCCTCAAGCTCATCCACTTCTCCTGGCCGGTAGCACAAACCGTGTTGCAACACCATGAACGCCTTGACGGAAGCGGTTATCCAAACGGTCTCAAAGGCGACAGTATCACTGACGAAGCACGCATCATTGGCGTAGCCGATACCGTTGAGGCACTAACCAGTTCAAGGCCCTACCGACCAGCCGTCGGGCTCGACATTGCCTTGATGAACATCCAGGAGGAGAGCGATCGGTTGTTTGATCCAAAAATTGTGGCTATCTGCCTGAGGCTTTTTAAAGAGAAGAAGTTCAAGTTTTCGCCCTCAAAATTCAAGACCACGTTTACTTCTGAAAACATAAGGAAATCACTTTAATCGTAGCTTCAATTACCAGGAACTTTTATTGCCAAATATATGAGAACTGTAAGGGTGAAACCGGTATTGATTTTTAAGAAAAGCCTTGTTTTCTTCATGGAAGCAGCAATCGCCATTTCTGCCTTGCTGCAAGCCACTCCGGTTGTGGCAGGGGAGAGTGCCGCAACAAGGCCTTCAGCTTTTGATGCAGCACCATATCTTGAGGCTGGTTATACTGCCGACTATCTGACAACCCACGCTCCTGACTGGAACAGTAAATATGCCAGGGCCTCTTTGCCACTCAAAGCTTTCGGGCTCCTCACTGTTCAGGGTGAAGATGTTTCCCGATTCGCTTTATCAGACCAGACTATCGGAGCCACCTACGCTTACCCCGTTCCGATTGGGGTCATCACATTGTGTGGCAGTTACGCCAATAATCCGGATTTTCTGGCAAAGAACGCTGTCGGGTTGATGTGGAATGGAACCCTTCCTGACGGGTTTGGTTATACCCTCGGGGCAGAACAGCGGCAATACAATCATGCAAAAACAACTATTGAGAGTCTCGGGGTTGAAAAAAATGCTGGCGAGTTTCGGTTTGCCTATACCGCCATTGTCTCATCAATCGATCATCATCGCAACGAGTTGGCTCACAGAATACAGGCTCAATGGATCTCTGCCGGCAATAGTCGACTTGGGGTGACCTATTCATTTGGTATCGAGCCTGAAGTCGTCTACCAAAACAGCATGTCGGCAATAAAGACAAACTTCCTTCAGCTTGACGGCCTCTTTTGGCCTCTCAAAAGAGTCGGGGTGGTGGCTGCGTACTGGCATGGCATGGAAGGCGCTTACTACCAGCGCAATGGCGGGCAGATGGGCATCCGCATTATCCTGTAATTTGCTTTTAAGCAAGGAGAAACTTTATGCAGTTTGATACCAGAAACAGTGCTGATGTTGTCCATAGCAATTGCGAACTTTCATTTTCCGCACTCTTTTCCTCGCTTTCAGAACCGGTGTTTGTTATCGACAGAGAGGGGCTGATCCTTCAAGCCAACAAGGCTTTTTTCTCCCGCGTTGGCAAGAATCAACAGGAGTGCCTTGGCAAAAATTATTACGGGTTACTGCTGCCTGAAGTAGCCAGGCAGCAATTAGCCCTTATGCAAGAGGTTTTGAGCCGCAATAAAACTGTTGTATGGGATGATGAGTGGGATGGAGAAGTCCTGCGCAATACCGTCTATCCCTCGTTATCGGCTCAAGGCGAAATCAATCAGCTCGTTGTCATCTCCCAGAAAATTTCGGATATCACGCAGTTGGTGAAAAAAGAGCAGCTCTTCAGCCGCTCGGTTATTGAGTCTATCCCCGGGGTCTTTTATGTTATTGATGCGAGCGGGAAATTAAGGATATGGAACTCTTACATCCGTAATCAGGTGGTTGGTAAGCCCGAAAGCGAAATGCCAAACATCATTGGGTTAGAGCATATCCATCCAGATGACCGTCCGATGATGGCTGAAAAAATAACAATGATTATGACGAGCGGCGAAGAGCTGACCACCGAAGCGAGGGTATTGCTTCATGGCGGTCCGGAGTTCAGGACATTCCTGATGACTGGCAACAGAATGATGATCAACGGTAACATCTCTCTTGTTGGTGTAGGTGTTGATATTACCGAACGCAAGCAAGCGGAAGATTCGTTGCGCAAAACCAACGAAAGGTTCAATCAGGTTATTTCCAATATGAATGATGTGGTCTGGTCTGCATCTTTGGATGGATCTCTGTCGGACGTGAACAATGCGTTCGAGAAGATCTATGGAATATCTGCTGAGGAGTTATATGCCAAACCGGAGCTATGGCTTGAGATGGTTCATCCTGATGATCGCCAAATAGCAAAAGCAAGTTCAGAAGATCTTCTTAAAAACGGTCATGCCGAGTCGGAGTACCGTATTGTGACGCCGGACGGAACAGTTCGATGGCTTTATGATCGCAAATCCGTTTACTTCGATCAAAATCACGTTCCGGTCAACATAAACGGTATTGGTTTCGACATTACACCCCTGAAATTGGCTGAAGAGGAGCTGCGTCGTCAATTGCAGCGTATGCGTGCCATACGGGAAATTGACCTTGCCATCAGAGGCACTACCGACATCTATCTTGCACTGAAAAGCGTTCTCGAGTATACGATTTCAGAGTTAGAGGTTGATGCTGCCGACTTTTTTTTGTTTGATTCGCACAGTAACACTCTGCGGCTTATGGTGGATCGGGGATTTCGCTCAAGGCAAGTGGAGCGCGAAGAGATGAAATTGAAAGCAGAAGAATTTGCGGCATGGCTCCTTGAACAAAAAGTGCTGCATATATCAAATCTCAAAGAAGCGGAGAGTGATTATATCTCCCGTTCACTCATTGAGCGTGAAGGTTTTATTGCTTACTACGCCATTCCACTCATTGTTAAAGGCAACATTATCGGTCTTTTTGAACTGTTTCAACGAAAATCCCTGTTACTCAATCAGGATTGGCTTGATTTTTTGCACACGCTTGCAGGTCAGGCCTCAATAGCCATTGAGGATTACCATCTGTTCAGGGAGTTGAGTAATGCCAATCAGGAGCTGTTACATGCTTACGATGCTACAATCGGGGGCTGGTCACATGCTCTTGATATGCGAGATGAAGAGACCGAAGGGCACTCTCTGCGCGTGACTGAAATGACGCTGAAATTGGCCCGGGCTGCCGGAATTGAGGATAAGGAGCTGGTTCATATACGGCGTGGCGCTCTTTTGCATGATATTGGCAAGATGGGTTTACCTGACACCATTTTGTTAAAGCAGGAGGGATTAACAGATGAAGAGTCTGAAGTTATGCGGCAGCATCCTTTTTTTGCATTTAAGTTACTTTCGCCAATTGCATACTTGCGGCTTGCAATTGATATTCCCTATTGCCATCATGAAAAATGGGACGGAAGCGGTTATCCCCGTGGATTGAAAGGAAAGGAAATTCCGCTTGCTGCGCGTCTCTTTGCCGTTGTTGATGTATGGGATGCCATGCAATCGGATCGTCCCTATCGTCGGGGTTTGCCAAAACAGGCATTGATTGAGCATATCAAATCGCTTTCCGGAACACATTTTGACCCGGACATTGTTGCGTTGTTTTTGCAGATGATAGCCACCGGGGAGTTACCTTGAACGGTGAAGAAGGGGGCTGATAGGGGCGCCATCATTATTTGAATCTCAGAGAAAACAGGAGTTGTTATGCATGTACTTGTCACTGGCGGCGCTGGCTTTATCGGCTCTCATCTTGTTGCCTTTCATCTGGAACGGGGCGATCGTGTCTCTGTTGTCGACAATCTTTCGACCGGCTCAATCAGCAATATTGAACGCTTCCTCCCTAACCCGGCCTTTCAGTTTTACAAGGCAGATATCCTTGTCTGGGATCAATTGAAAGAGGTTATCAGCCAGGTTGAGCGCATCTATCACATGGCTGCCATTGTGGGCGTTAAAAAGGTACTGGAGGATCCCAGGGCGGTTATGGCAACAAACATTGCTGCAACGGAGCGGGTCTTTCGGGCAGTTTCAGAGATGCGGCCGGATGCACAGGTTACCATTGCCTCCAGTTCAGAAGTTTAC
>CAINOO010000038.1 GCA_903851535.1 uncultured Chlorobiaceae bacterium
GATGCGGGAGATGGCTGATTTATGAGTCTTGAGCTTTTCTGCAATCTCATCCTGAGTCATACCAGCATTCTTCCTTGCCTGTTTCAGCAACACACCAATTTTGAAGTGTTTGTAGCCTTCGTCAAATGAAGCCGCAAACTCGGGGTCAACAGCTTTCCGGTTGTCGATGTATTTCTGTAAATCACTCATGGCGTTTTCTTTCCGGATATTTTTTTGTTCGACCAGCCAGAAACTCTTCGAACCACTCTGCAAACTGTAAAAGTTGATCAGGCGAAAGTTTAGATGTTCATCATAATCTTCTTCTCCAAATGAGCTGAGCGCTGGGTTCTTTAACGATAGTAATCGTTTCAGCGTTCTGGATCAATGATTCGAAACGAGTTGAGCGATAGGGTACAAGGTGTTGTTGCCCTTCATCTGTCAAATGCTCTTCCGCCAGCGAGGCGCATCACCGCATGCAGAAACCGTGAAAACGTGTCGGCGGGTTCACCAGTCTGTGACGGCGTCCCATCTTCGGTCGGGTAATCGTTACTCCCGTCAATCCGGCAGGTGCGGCCTCCCCATTTGATTTTGACTTCCCACTGGTTGCCATCTAAAATGTCTGAATTGTCGTAGTGTGCATGCCAGTTCCAGATTCCGATCGCGTCGATTTCGCTGCGAAAGGCTTCCCAATCCTCCCTTGTGGCAGAGATTAGATCCTCGGTCGTAACGTCATCGATACGCGCAGAGTATATGAGGTTGCTCCCGTCAAATGTCAGCTCGTAATTGTTCCCGAAACATCCGCCGCTCCAAATTCGCATCTTGTTCGGTCGATCCCTTTTCATATCAATTCATTAAGGTCAAAATAGTTAAAAATGATCTGCCTGATTCAGAAAAAAGCAGACTGCTTCTTCCCATAAAAAAATAAAGTTTACGCATTAAAGTAAAAAAATATAAAGCTTTCTGGCGTTATTGTCTTGAGCACTGAGTATTGTTACTCAACCGCAGCATTCACATCACGCTTGCATTGCCATACAAATTGAGCTACCTGCTGAAATGGATATCAATGGTATTCCCTCAGTCAGCAGTGATAAAGTAAAGCCACCGGGCAAGTACACCACTATTTGATTTATTCTTTTTATTTGACTAACGTTAAAACGGAGGTAGGGATGTTCCGGCGAGAGCTGGAAGTAAGGGAACCTCATCTGGACTCGCTAACCTGGCCTCTTTTTTTATGTTTTCAGGAGCAATGCAATAGCCTTTTTGCTCAGTCTTTTACCCTTCAGCACCACCCCTTTTACCTGCCCGGCACAATTGGTTTAACCATCTCTCTCCATGACCATTCAGGAGTATATCGAGACCATCAACAAGCGGTTCAAGGCCGGAAATGCAACCGAGCACAGCTACCGGGGAGATCTGCAAAACCTGCTGAAGGCTTTGGCTCCGCAGGTTGAGGTCACCAATGAACCTCAGCGGATTGATTGCGGCGCTCCTGACTATATTCTCACCCGCAAGGGCATTCCGGTTGGCTACATTGAGGCCAAGGATATTGGTAAATCGCTCGACAGCAAGCTCT
Organism: uncultured Chlorobiaceae bacterium; assembly: GCA_903851535.1. Taxonomy (GTDB): domain Bacteria; phylum Bacteroidota; class Chlorobiia; order Chlorobiales; family Chlorobiaceae; genus Chlorobium. Next base: position 1,553 of record CAINOO010000038.1, read on the forward strand.
ACCATGAGCAGTTTGCCCGCTACCAGAGCTCGCTTCCAAACCTCATCATCACTGATTATCTTGAGTTTTGGCTCTATCTGGAGGGGGTACTGACCACTTCCATTCTTCTTGCCGAGATACAGAACGGCAAAATCGTTGCCCGGCCCGAAAGCTTCAGGGCATTCACTGACCTCATCGGGGAGTTCAGTCGGTATGAAGGGCAGACCATCACTTCGGCATCGCAGCTTGCAAAGATGATGGCGGCTAAAGCGCGACTCCTTGCCGACGTGATTGAAAAAGCGCTCTCCACCGTCACCAGTGAGCCCAACAGGCAGCTTCACGAAGCCAACAACGGTCTGAAAGAGCAGTTGGAGGGGTTCCGCGATCTCCTCATTCATGACATCACCCCTAAACAGTTTGCCGACATTTACGCACAAACGATTGCCTACGGCATGTTCGCCGCCCGGCTGCACGACCCGACACTCGAAGATTTTAATCGAAAGGAAGCGGCTGAGCTGATTCCCAGAACCAACCCTTTTCTGCGCAAGCTCTTTCAGTACATCGCAGGCTACGATCTCGACCGCCGCATTGTCTGGATTGTTGATGCCCTCGCCGACCTCTTCAAGGCCACTGACGTTGCTGCCCTGCTCAAGGATTTCGGCAAAGCGACACAGCAGCACGACCCCATCATCCATTTTTACGAGACCTTTCTTGCCGAATACGACCCTGCACTACGCAAAAGTCGGGGTGTCTGGTACACTCCCGAACCGGTGGTCAATTTTATTGTTCGCGCCGTTGACGAAATTCTGAAAACCGAGTTTGGCCTCAAAGAGGGGCTGGCTGATAGCAGCAAAACCGTGATGGACATCAAACGCGCAACGACCGACAAACGCTCAAAAGATGGCTACAGCACGCAGCAGATTGAGGTGCATAACGTGCAGATGCTCGACCCGGCAACCGGTACAGGCACCTTTCTGGCAGAGATTATCCGGCACATCCACAAGCAGTTTGCAGGGCAGGAGGGAGTCTGGAGCAACTATGTCGAGCAGCACCTCATCCCAAGGCTGAACGGCTTTGAAATCCTCATGGCCTCCTACGCGGTGGCCCATCTCAAGCTTGACTTGCTGCTTGCCGAAACCGGCTACAAACCAACCATCGAACAGCGCTTTCGCGTCTTCCTCACCAACTCACTCGAAGAGCATCATTCCGAAACCGGCACACTCTTTGCCAGTTGGCTCTCGCAGGAGGCCAACGAAGCCAACCACATCAAACGCGACACCCCTGTGATGGTGGTGTTGGGGAATCCGCCCTACAGCGGCCACTCCTCAAACAAGGGTGAGTGGATTGAAAAGCTTCTGGAAGAGTACAAGCAGGAACCCGGCGGCGGCAAGCTCAAGGAGAAAAATCCGAAATGGCTCAATGACGACTATGTCAAGTTCATCCGCTACGGTCAGCACTATGTTGAAAAAAATGGCGAAGGAGTGCTTGCCTTTATCAACAACCATAGCTTTCTCGACAACCCCACTTTCCGGGGAATGCGGTGGTATCTTCTCACCACCTTCGATCGAATCTATATTCTTGACCTCCACGGCAACTCCAAGAAAAAGGAGGTTTGTCCTGACGGTTCGCCCGACAAGAATGTCTTTGATATTCAGCAGGGAGTGAGCATCAACCTTTTTGTGAAGACCGGCAAAAAGAAAAAAGGGGAACTGGCCGAAGTGCTGCATTATGACCTCTATGGCGAAAGAGC
>CAINOO010000039.1 GCA_903851535.1 uncultured Chlorobiaceae bacterium
CACCATCGAGCTTGCCGGAAACCAGGGGGTCTACGGCTCAGGGGGCGGCATTGTCTGGGACTCCAACCCCGCAGAAGAGTACCGGGAGTGCCAGCTCAAGGCAAAGATTCTTGGGCAGGGAGCCGCCAAAAAAGAGTTTGGCCTTTTTGAAAGCATGCTCTGGAACGGGAGCTATCTCTGGCTTGAAGAGCATCTCCAGCGGCTTGCCGCATCGGCCACAGCACTCGGCTTTCCCTGCGACCTCTCTATAGCCACCCGGATGCTGCTCAATCTCGAAAAGGAGCTGCGCCGAAGCGGCAACAGCAACAGCAATAGTGTCAAGCCATGCGGAATGCCGCTCACCGGGGAAGACGCTTCCCGATGCAAGGTAAAACTCACGCTCTCCCGGCAGGGAAGCTTCACGCTCAGCCATGAGCCCATAGAGGTGCAGGGTTCTGCAGCCAGGCTCCGCTTGTGCATGGCTGCTCACCGAACCGACTCCGCAAACCCCTTGCTCTGCCACAAAACCACCGACCGGGAACTCTACGACAGCACTCTCGCCCTTGCCCGCCGGAACGGCTTCGATGAGGTGCTCTTTTTGAATGAGCGCGCAGAGGTAACCGAAGGGGCCATCAGCACGCTTTTTATCCGCCAGGGCCGCCAACTCTTCACGCCTCCACTTCGCTCCGGGCTGCTCAACGGCATCTTCCGCCGCTACATCCTCGCCACCCGCCCCTTCACCACCGAAAAACCCCTAACGCTCCACGACCTGCAAACTGCCGACACCATCTTCATTGCCAATTCAGTCAGGGGCATCAGACCGGCCACCCTCACTGACCATCAAATTTTTTTATAGTACCAACCCAATGTCTATGCTCCTGAAGCGCCGATCTCCAGGCCGGCATTTTCAGGTAGCTTCTGCCCAAAAAAACGGTGCTGCAACTCCACCCGAACCCCCAACATCACCGAAAAACTCACTATATTGACCTCATAACCAAGAGACGTAACACCATAACCTTCACCCACCATGCCCGACCATACTCCTGACTTCAAAATGCATGAGCTGACCGACCAGAACAAAGCGCTCATCCGCCAAACCGTACAGCAACTGCTGGAAAAACTTGCCGCCGACGGCAAACTGACCCAGGACACCCTGCTTGAATTCTGGATTGAAGTACCTGGAATCAAACGACCAAGGGGAAGTTTCAGGGGCGGCTTTCTGATGCCCGACAGCTTTGTCTACATCAGCGACTATTTCAAGCCCGACGTTCCTCATCTCCTCACCCCGGGCGCAGCATATCCCGATGGTGACGTTTCTCTTGAAAAGGTGTGGGATGACCTGCTCGATGAGCTTTTCTATCAGGTCGAAATTTTCACCTCTCCGCTCTCAACCGGAAAAGGGATAACGCTTGAACTGTGGGCAGGCAATCGCCAGCGGCCCGAAGGCGAATGGCTCTACGCCGTCGATCGTAAAGTAGAGCTTGGTTAGTTTTTTGCGCTGTAGTCGCAGATGCTGCTGACTGCACAGTGTGCACAATCAGGCTTTTTCGCCTTGCAGGTGTAACGACCGTGCAGCAGCAGATAGTGGTGAAAGGGGAGCACCCACTCCTCGGCGATAATCTGCATCAGCTCCCGTTCGGTCTCTTCCACTTTTTTGGTCTGAACCAGTCCGATCCGGTTTGAGACCCGGTGCACATGGGTATCGACCGGCATGACCGGCAGGCCAAAAGCGTTGCTCAGCACAACATTCGCCGTTTTTCTGCCAACTCCCGGCAAGCTTTCAAGCTCCTCCCTTGTCCCCGGCACCTCCCCATGAAAGCGCTCAACCAGAATCCGGCTTGCTGCAAGGATATTTTTTGCCTTGTTGTTGCAGTAATTGATGGAGCGAACAAGGTTTCTGACCTCCTCAAGCTCCATACGGCTCATGCTTTCGGCATCCGGCGCACGCATGAAGAGTTCGCGGGTAATGACGTTGACCTGCCTGTCTGTTGCCTGGGCCGCCAGAATGGTAGCCACAAGCAACTGGAAAGGGGAGTTGTAGCAGAGTTCGCTCCTCGGGTTCGGATATGCAGCGCCAAGCACCTCACGGAGAAAAACAATTTTTTGTTCAGGGCTCTCGTTCATGTCGCCTCAGCTCCCGATTTCCGGGCTATCCCCCTCACTCTCCGCCTTCTGAAGCTTGGCCGCCGACTGGTCGATCAGCCCCCGTCCGTTTTTGTGCACCTTCCCCTCACCCTTCAGATCGTTATAAATCGCATCAAGAATGCCATTGACAAACTTGCTGCTCTTGTCGGTGCTGTTGAACTTCTTTGCAATTTCAATAGCCTCATTGATCGAAACCTTGGGCGGAATATCCTCGCAGTAGAGGATCTCTGTCAGCGCCATGCGGATGATATTCTTGTCAATAATGGCAATACGGCTCATATCCCAGTTAAAGGTATGCTTCACAATATAGAGGTCGATCTCCTCTTTATGTTCCTTGATATTTTTTAGGAGCGTATTGAAAAACTTCATCGCATTGGCATCAGCAAGAATCTCCTCGGTCAAAAGCCAGCCTGCGGCAGAGTCGATGTCGGTATCACGGATTTCAATGGTATAGAGCGCCTGTAAAATTTTTTCGCGTATTTGCCGTCGGTAGGTCTTCATAAAAGAGCAATTAATTGATTGAGGAGTGGAGGATTTCATTGAGAACAACATCCGTTTGTCCGAGGTTTTCGTACAAAACATGCGGATGATGCTTTTTCAGCTCCCGGGTAGAAAAGTTGCCGGTCGCAACGGCAATGGACTTTGCGTTCAGAACCCTTGCACAGGCGATATCATGTTCCGTATCGCCGATGATGACAATATCGTGGTTTACAAACGTTCTGCCGGTCAGTTGGCGCGCTTTTTCGACGGCAATCGCCGGCAGTTCATTGCGACTGGGTGCGTCATCGGCAAAGGCACCGAAGGGAAAGTAGTGGTTTATTGCAGGAAGAAGGAGCTTGTGCCGTCCGGAGGCTTCAAAATTTCCGGTCAAAAGAGCGAGCAGTACGTCGGGATGGTCTGAAAGCTTTTGAAGCAACTCTCTGATGCCCACCATCAGGCGGACATCCGAGGCTTGGGCGGTACGCCGGAACAACTCAATATAGCGCGCCTTGACGCACTCGAATTTTTCGGTAATCTCACTCTCGCCAAGGCCGGCACTCTGCAAGACCTCATAAATAATTACACGGTCCATCTTGCCGCAAAAATTGTGCGTGTGTGCGCTTCCTGCAGTGCCGTAGACCTCCGTCAGGGCATCAACAAGGACACTGCGGTTGACCTTGCTCACCGAAAGCAATGTTCCGTCGATATCAAATAACACAAGTTTCTTCAGCATGGAATCTCTGGGAACCTCTCAAATCCTTATTTTTTCAAGTCGTACGGGAATCAGTCTCGATACTCCCTCCTCCTCCATGGTAACCCCGTACAGTGCCTGGCAGGAGGCCATGGTTTTTTTGTTGTGCGTAACAATAATGAATTGGGTGTTATTCTCAAATTTTTTCAGGAGTTTAATAAACCTGCTCACATTGGCATCATCCAGCGGAGCATCCACTTCATCAAGAATACAGAAGGGGCTTGGCTTTACCAGATAGATGGCAAAGAGGAGCGAAAGTGCCGTCAGCGCCTTTTCGCCGCCACTCAACTGCTCAATCGAAAGAGGCTTTTTTCCCCTCGGTTTGGCCACAATCTCGATGTGGGCATCAAGAGGATCTTCGCTGGAACGCATGAGCAGATCCGCTTCATCCTCCTGTTCAAAAAGCTCCCGAAAAAGAGCGATAAAGTTTTTTCGCACCTCGTAAAATGTTGCCTCAAATTTTTGCAGGGCCGTCCTGTTGATCTCCTCGATGGTTGCGCGAAGCTCTTGCTCAGCCTTGAGCAGATCCTGGCGCTGCACAACAAGAAAATCGAGCCGCTCCTTTTCCGCCTCATACTCATCGAGAGCCAGCTCATTGACCGCGCCAAACTGTTCACGCTGTTTGGTCAGCAGCTCAAGCCGCTCTCGGGCCTCCTGGCGGTCAAAAGCATCATCAAGAGCCGGTTCAGCCATCAAGGCAAGGTCACAGTTATGTTTTACCTGAGCCTCCATAAAAAGATGGTCGAGCGACTGCTCCAGTTGCATCCGCTCGTGGGTGAGGGTTGCGAGCACCTGCTGCCGCAGGTCGTGTTTCCGCCGCAGCTCCCGCAACATCGCCTGGCTTTCGTGATGCTGTGCCTGCCGCTCCCGGTAAGCCAAGCCAAGGTCACCAACCCTTTTCTGCTCTCCGGCAGCTTTCAGCAGCAGCTCCTCCAGCTCATGCTGCATCTCTTCAGATCGCTTGCGTCCCACCAGCCGTCTCTTTTCGGCGGTCGCACTCTCCGCCTTGAGCCTTTCGATCTCTTCATGCAGCACACTCCGGTTTCCTGCCAGAGCTGCAATGCTGAAATTGAGTTTTTCAAGATCGCGCACCGCATCCTTGTAGCGGCTTTGACGGCTCTGCATCTCCCGGCCAAAGAGATGATGGCGCAACTCAAGAGCGGTAAGGTTCTCCTGCAAGAGCCTGATTTTTTCACTGAAGCGTGCTGCCGCCGATGCCTTGTCGCCGATGAGGGGCAAAAGCGCATGCAGTTCAGCCTCGCAGGCCGCTTTTTGCGCAACCATTGCCGCTTTTTCCCTTTCAGCCTGCTCTCTTTCGCGCTTGCCGGCACTCTCCTCGGCATCCAGCCTGGCCGCTCTCTGTTCAAGTGCCCCAAGCTCTCCCGTCAGTTGCTCAACCTTCCGGCGCTCTTCATCCGCCCCGATCGATTCCTGCTCCTTGCGCAGGTGCAAAAGCGACTCCTCCTCATGAGCAATTGATTTTTCCAGCCTCACAAGCTCTTTCCGGAGAGCCTCACGCAACGCCTTTTTCCCCAGCCGCAGTCCCTCGCTGTTTTTTGAGCTGCCACCCAGAAGGAGCCCCCTTCCGGCAAATTTTTCACCCTCAGCGGTCACAAACGAGCAGTCGGGATAGCGCAAGGCAAGTGATTCCGCCCTGTTCAGATCCGCTACCACATAGCTCTTGCCGAGCATCAGCAACAGTGCGTGATGCAGCTCCGGCGGGTAGTTGATCAGGTCAGTGGTTTTCTGTGCCCCCTCAATCTCCGGGTAATCAACCCCATTGCTGTTGCTTACCAGATCGAGCACCAGAAAATGAACCTTCCCCTTGTTGGAACTCCTTAAATTGGCAATCCCCTCCTTGGCCTCCTGCAGCGACTGGCAGACATAATAGCTCATACTGTCGCCAAGCGCCGCATTGACCGCCTTCTGGCAAGAACTTTCAAGCGAAAGAAGATCCGACAGGCATCCCAGCCCCGCTCTCCCGCTCTTCTGCTGTTCAAGAAAGCCGATTCCCTCCGGCATCCCCTCAAAATTATCGAGTACCGAATTGGCAAGCAGAATCTGGTTGTGCACCTTCTCCCGCTCCGATCGCTGCAACAGCAGAGCCTCCTGCATCCCGGCGATACGCTCTTTCATCGCCTCCAGCCGCTTCCGCGTCATCTCTTCCTGTTTCTTTGCCTCAGCGATCTCCTTTTTTTTGCGTCTGCTCTCCTGCGTCAACTCCTCTCCGGCGCTGCGCAAGCTGCTCATCTTCTGCCGGGTGGTCGCCTCTTTTGCCTCAAGCCGCTCGATGGTCGAACGCAGATACTCTCGCTTCGATTCAAGACTGTGTTTGGTCAACGCCAGATGGTTGGCCTCACTCTGCTCCTCGGCACAGAGCCTCCGCTCACGGGCAAGCTCCTCGCGCTGCCGGCCGAGCGTTGTATTAAGCTGGTCATGCTCCACAACAAGGCTCTGAAAGGCCGCATGGAGCTCCTGGCTCGCTGCTTCAGAGGGAGCTTTCTGGCGCAGCAGCTCACGCTCAAGCAGCTCCTCTTCAGCGCTTTTCTGCTCTCGGTTGCTGATAATTGCCCTGAAGCGCGCCATATCGGACAAAAGGCCCTTTTGATGCTCCTCATGCTGCAAAAGAGCCTTTTCGAGGGCATGAATGCGCTGATTGCTCTCATTAAGCCCTCTCTGGCTCTCCGTCATGACCTGCTCCTCCTTCAACAGCAGCAGCTCCCGCTCTTCCGAAGCACTCTCCTCCGTCGCCATTGCTGTTGCACTGGCATGGTGCAGTCTCTCCTCCTCCCTGATACGGAGCTGCATCGGCTCAAGCTGCTCGCGCAACTCTTCCATCTTCAGCCAGGAGAGCGCAAGATCAAGATCACGAATCCGCTTTTTCAACTCCCTCAGCTTTTCAGCCTTGCGCACCTGCAGCTTCAGGCTTCGCACCTTCTTTTCAACCTCAGCCACCACATCATCAACGCGGGAGAGGTCGCGCGACGTACTTTCGAGCAGTTTGAAGCTCTGTTTCCGACGCTGTTTATAACGGGTTATCCCTGCCGCCTCCTCAAAAAGCTTCAGGCGCTCCTCACTCTTGTTGCTGATAATCTCCTCAATCATCTTCAGCTCAATAACCGAATAGGCATCACTGCCCATTCCCGTATCGGTGAAAAGATCAAGAATATCGCGCAACCGGCAGGGCACCATATTCAGCATGAACTCACTATCGCCGTTGCGGTACAAACGGCGCGTAACCGTCACCTCGGTATACTCAATCGGCAGCACATTTCGCGTATTTTCTATGGTCAGCGAGACTTCTGCAAGACTGAGAGGCTTGAGGTTCCTTGAACCATTAAAAATGATATTCTCCATCTTCACCGACCGGAGCAGCGACGACTTCTGTTCGCCCAGCACCCAGCGCATGGCATCAACCACATTGGTCTTTCCGCATCCGTTAGGCCCCACAATGGCGGTAAGACCCTTGTCAAATTTGATTCTGACCCGATGCGCAAAGCTCTTGAAGCCCAGGAGCTCAATTTTCGAAAGATACATCTGAACAATGAAGACAATAAGGGGTTGACAGTCACAATCCAGGTCAAAAACACCAATGTAACAAAAAACAAACCCGCATAAAACACCATGCCGACCCTACAACGGGTTACGGGTTGCGCGAACGATGGCGACAGATGCGACGGCCTCAGCGACGTCGTGGACACGCAATATGGCGGCACCACGCAAGAGGGCTATCGTTTGTGCTGCGATGGTGGCGGCCAGCCGTTCGGATGGTGGCGGGGTTTTACCGCCAGGCGTGGCAAGGGCATGGCCAAGAAAGGATTTTCGCGACAGACCAGCCAGGATCGGGTACCCCAGGGCAAGCAAGGTATCGAGCTGGTCGAGCAGTTGGAAATTCTCCGCAACGCTTTTGCCAAAGCCGAAACCCGGATCGATGAAAATATCCCTGATCGAATGCTCTTCAGCCAGTGCAATGGAGCGCGCCAAAAAACGGCTCACCCGTGCCACAATATGCTCTTCCACCTCCTCAGCAGCCTTGCTCCACTGCATCGACTCCGGTCTCACCGCCGTATGCATCAACACCACCGCCGCCTGGTACTTTTGGCATACCGACGGAAGATTGTGGTCGAAGGTAAAGCCTGAAATATCATTGACCATATCTGCGCCAGCCTGCAACGCCTTTTCAGCGACCTCCGCCTTAAAGGTATCAATGGAGATCATGCAATTGCTTTTCTGGCGCAAAAGGGCAATCAGCGGTATCGTCCGCTCAATCTCCACATGGGCAGGTACTTTTTCAGCTCCCGGTCGTGACGACTCACCGCCAATATCAATAATCGAGGCTCCTGCCCCGATCATTGCCAGCGCATGATCGAGCGCCTGGTCAAGGTTGACGCCACCGCCGCCCGCGTGCAGCACCCCGCCGTCATAAAACGAATCGGGCGTGGTATTCACAATACCCATGATGAGTGGCCCCGCAGAGAGATCGATCAACCTGGGCATACCATCCCTTTTGTTGTTCTTATTAATGTGCATCGTTTGTTATGGGTACGTGCCGTAATGGAGGGATGCCCCCGCCCCTGCGGTCAGGTCACTCCGAAGGGCACGGGCGTGAAGGTTACAACAAAAATCGCTATGGCCAACCATCCGTAGAGCGTTCTTCCGATCGTCAGGGGATGGTCATGCACGGTCGGAGGATGGTTCAGGCCAACAACGCGCGAAAGAATAAGCGACCACAACATCCAGCCCGGCCACGACCAGTGCAGTATCTCCGGCGGAATCAGTGCAATCGCCTCCGGTTTAAACCACGAGAAGAGCAGCTCCAGAAATGAGGGAAAGGCAAGGAGCAGGATAAAGAAAAGAAAGAATCGCGCCGCTGCCGCATGTCCTCTCCTGCCAAAAAGAGCATAACTGATATGGCCCCCGTCCAGTTGGCCAACCGGAAGGAGGTTCAGTGCCGTTACAAGAGAACCAAGCCAGCCCGCAAAAAGAAAGGGATAATGATACATCTCCGTCATTGGCGGAAGGTTTTTTGGCGCTATCACATACTCCAGCCCCATCCAGAGCAGATTTTTGCCCAGAACAAGGTTGCCCGGAGTTACCCGTGCCTGCAAACCGCCCTGCGATGCATATTCCGGATGGATGGTATAGATAAACTCA
>CAINOO010000040.1 GCA_903851535.1 uncultured Chlorobiaceae bacterium
TACGATTGAACGCCACATCCTTGAACAGCAGAAATTTTTTCCCGAAGCACACGGTGAACTTACCGACCTTCTCAACGACGTGGCCTTTGCCGCAAAACTTGTAAGAAAAGAGGTTGTCCGAGCAGGACTGGTCGATATTCTTGGTTTTACCGGCAGCACCAATGTACAGGGTGAAGAGGTCAAAAAACTTGATATTTTTGCCAACGAAAAAATTATTTCAGCCATCGGCCAGCACGGACGATTTGCCATTATGGGTTCCGAGGAGAATGAAGAGATCATTATTCCTCCAAAAAATGAGAGCGGCAACTATGCTCTTCTCTTCGATCCGCTTGATGGCTCGTCAAACATTGACGTCAATGTGAGCGTCGGCACCATCTTCTCCATCTATAAACTCAAAGGGGACGATCCCGGCAAAGCAAACATCAACGACTGCCTGCAGCATGGTTACGAGCAGGTCGCTGCCGGTTACGTCATCTACGGCTCATCGGTCGTCATGGTCTATACCACCGGCCACGGTGTCCACGGCTTTACCTACGATCCAACCATCGGAGAGTTTCTTCTTTCGCACGAAAACATCATTACCCCGAAAAGCGGCAAGTACTACTCCATCAACGAGGGCTCCTACTCGCAGTTCAACGAGGGAACAAAAAAATATCTCGACTATATCAAGGAGGAAGATCCGGAAACAAACCGTCCTTACAGCACCCGTTATATCGGCTCGCTGGTCGCCGATTTCCACCGCAACCTGCTGACCGGAGGCGTCTTCATCTATCCGCCAACCACCAAGCACCTTAAAGGAAAGCTCCGGCTCATGTACGAAGCTAACCCCCTCGCCTTTATCTGTGAGCAGGCTGGCGGACGGGCAACAAACGGCAGGGATCGTATTCTCGATATTCAGCCACTCGAGCTCCATCAGCGTACACCGCTCTATATCGGCAGCGTCGATGACGTTATTGTGGCCGAAGAATTTGAGCAGGGTTTGCGGTAAGAGAGGATTTTTTATTTCCGACCACATCTGCAGGGGCTTGCAGCAGCAAGCCCCTACGGGGGTTGGGCATTAACAATCACCCCTTATCCCTGCACCACACCACGCTCAAACTCCGGGTAAAAAATCCGCTGGATACCGACGGTTTTGCCACTTGCCACATCGAGTGAGAGAAGCACCCCTGAAAAATGGACATCATCTTCGGCACACTCATATTTGTGCGGCGTCTGGTAGAGCATCCTGTCGGTTGCCGATTTGATCTGCATACCAATAACGGAGTTGTGCGGCCCGGTCATGCCTGCGTCGGTACAGTAGCCGGTACCTTTGGGGAGAATACGCTCATCGGCAGTCGGCACATGCGTGTGGGTACCAATCACAGCCGAAACCTTGCCATCGAGGTACCAGCCAAGCGCAATCTTTTCTGCGGTCGCCTCTGCGTGGATATCAACAAAAATATGGCGGATCTTATCCTTGCCCTGCTCCTTGATCTGCTTGATTACCCAGTCTGCCGTTCTGAAAGGGCAGTCAATGGAGTACATGAAGGTTCTGCCCTGCAAGTTGACCACGGCAATATCGCCCAGTCCGTTTGGCAGCTTGTAGATGCCGTAGCCCTTGCCGTAGGTGCCTTTGGGGTAGTTGAGAGGACGCAACACCTGTGGGTGCGTTTTGAGTGTATCAAAAAAGTTGAAATTGCTCCAGGTATGATTTCCCCCGGTCACCACATTGACACCCGCCTCAAGAAGCTGGTTGAGCGCTTCGAGGCTCATCCCCTTGCCATGATGGGCATTTTCGCCATTACAGACAACAAAATCAACATGATACTTGCTGATAAAACTTTTCAGCATCCGGCCCACCATCTGGAGACCCGGAGTGCCAACAACATCACCGATGAACATGACGTTCAGGGTTTTCTGTGCCATACCTTATCCTTAACCTGTTCTATTGCTTAAAAACGACTGTGCGGGGAAGTTACGCATTACGCATCACATTGAACAATCTTATTTGCCCGGCCATGCAAGTTGCTTCTGCACAGGCTTGCTGACCCAAAATCTGCGGAGACGACATAAGAGATACCGCGCAATAGCTCGAAAAATCTTATTTTTGATAAAACCGTCATGCAAAACACAAGCAAACGGCAAAACCGGATAAACGATGAGCGATCAACAAAAAAGAGTTTTTTATGGTGCTCTGGTGGCGCTCCTGCTCATCGCCGGAGCGGCGTTACTGTGGCTGCCTGAAAAAATTTCTGCCGAGGCTTACAGGGCTGGCTTTGCGGTTCTTGAGCGCTATCGATCGATACATCCTGAAGTGGGTATCCGCTATCTTGCCATTGTGGATTATTCGAAACCCTCTTATATCAAACGAATGGCGCTGGTTGATCTCATCAGCGGAGAGGAGTCGTTTTACCGGGTGGCACATGGAAAAAATTCCGGCGAACTCTATGCGACCCGCTTTTCCAATACGCAGGAGTCGGAAATGAGCAGCCTCGGGCTTTATAAGGTTCTTGACACCTACATGGGTGACCATGGAACGGCCGTTCGCCTTGAGGGGCTGGAACCTTCGGTGAACAGCAATGCCAGAAGTCGCGATATTGTGCTTCATTCGGCCGATTATGTCTCTCTCGGTTACATACTCCTGAACCTTGTAACCTTTAATGGCCCAAGAATCGGCAGAAGCAACGGTTGCTTTGTTGTATCGCCCCTTGATATTGATGACGTGGCGCAAAAACTCAGCCGCAAAGGGCTGCTCTATGCCTGGAGTAAACGACCCTGAGGAGAGAGGAATAACACAGAAACCCGGAAAAATCCGGGCTTCTGGTGTACTGTTGTTGATGAAGAGATCAGAGTGCGTCAATGATGGCATTAAAGGTAGCACTTGGACGCATGGCCTGTGTCGTCAATGCTTCATCCGGATTATAGTAGCCGCCCATATCAACCGGTTTTCCCTGCGAGCCAATCAGCTCTTCGTTGATTTTAGCTTCATTGTCACCAAGCTGCTGTGCAACGGTGGCAAAGCGGGCCTGAAGCTCCTGATCCTCCTGCTGTGCAGCAAGTGCCTGAGCCCAGTAGAGTGCAAGGTAGAAATGGCTTCCTCTGTTGTCGATTTGGCCGACTTTGCGGGCCGGTGACTTGTCGTTGTCAAGGAACTTGCCAATGGCATGATCGAGGGTCTCTGCCAGAATCCGCACCTTGTCATTGCTGAACGACTGAGCCACATGCTCAAGGGATGCGGCAATGGCCGAGAATTCTCCAAGAGAGTCCCAGCGCAGGTAGCCCTCTTTCTGGAACTGCTGCACATGTTTTGGAGCTGAACCACCAGCGCCGGTCTCAAAGAGGCCTCCACCGTTCATGAGGGGAACTACCGAAAGCATTTTGGCACTGGTGCCAAGTTCAATAATCGGAAAAAGGTCGGTCAAATAGTCGCGCAGCACATTGCCGGTAACCGAGATGGTATCCTTGCCCGCCCTGATTCTTTCAAGAGAGAAACGCATGGCCTCAACCGGGGTAAGAATACGGATATCAAGGCCGGTGGTATCATGCTCTTTGAGATATTCGGTAACTTTTTTGATGATCTCTGCATCATGAGCCCTCGCGGGGTCAAGCCAAAAAATTGCCGGGGCTCCGGTTATTCTTGCCCTTTTGACGGCAAGTTTTACCCAATCCCTGACCGGTGCATCTTTTGCCTGGCACATTCTGAAGATATCGCCCGTTTCAACACCCTGCTCGAGCAGCGTCTTGCCAGCAGTATCAACAACCCTCACCGTTCCGTTTCCGGGAGCAACGAAGGTCTTGTTATGTGAGCCGTACTCTTCTGCCTGTTGGGCCATAAGCCCGACGTTTGGCACACTGCCAATGGTTGCAGGATTAAAGGCTCCATGCTGTTTGCAATCTTCGATAATCGCCTGGTACATGGTTGCATAACAGCGGTCAGGAATCATGGCTTTCGTATCGTGAAGCTTGCCATCCGCTCCCCACATTTTGCCGGAGTCACGAACGACCACAGGCATGGATGCATCAACAATAATATCATTCGGCACATGCAGGTTGGTGATGCCTTTGTCGGAATCGACCATTGCCAGTGCCGGACGGGTGGCATAAACCGCATTGATGTCGGCTTCAATCGCAGCTCTGTCGGGTTCAGGCAGTTTCTGGATTTTTGCATAGAGGTCACCAAGGCCGTTGTTGACATTCACGCCAAGTTCTTTGATGATGGCTGCATATTTTTCAAATACATCCTTATAGAAAACGGTAACGGCATGACCAAACATGATCGGGTCGGAGACCTTCATCATGGTGGCTTTCAGGTGCAATGATAACAATACACCGGTTTGCTTTGCATCGGCAATCTGCTCTGCATAAAAGTTGCGGAGTGAGCGAACATTCATGACTGCTGTATCAATGATCTCACCGGCAAGAAGCGGAGTGCTCCCTTTTAAAACGGTTGCCAGCCCTGCATCGTCAACAAACTCGATCGTGACGCTGGTTGCCTCTTCAACCGTAACAGACTTTTCACTACCATAAAAGTCACCGGCACTCATGGAGGCCACATGCGATTTGGAATCACTGCTCCATGCACCCATCTTGTGCGGATTCTTTTGGGCAAATGCCTTTACAGAAAGCGGAGCACGCCTATCGGAGTTTCCCTCGCGAAGTACCGGATTGACTGCGCTGCCAAGAACCTTGGCAAAGCGTGTCTGAAGCTCTTTTTCTGCCTCATTGGCTGGTGCCTCCGGGTAGTCGGGAATATTGTAACCGTGATCCTGCAGCTCCTTGATTGCCGCTCTCAACTGCGGAATTGAGGCGCTGATGTTCGGCAGCTTGATGATATTTGCTTCGGGTGTCAAGGCGAGAGCACCCAGTTCGGCAAGATAATCGGGTATTCTCTGGCTTTCGGTCAGTTTTTCAGGGAAGTTTGCAATAATTCTGCCTGCAAGAGAGATGTCCTTTGGCTCAAAATCAACACCGGTACCCCTGGCGAATGCATTGAGAATGGGAAGAAGGGAGTAGGTCGCCAGAGCGGGAGCCTCATCGATTTTAGTGTAGATGATTTTTGCTGTTTTTGCCATCTGTATGGTATCGGTTTAACTATTTTTCAGAATTATTATGGTAAAAAAAACACAACACAACCAACGCGAGGTTATGAACAACGCAATGCAACAATAAAAAACCCAAAATTATTATTGGCCTTGATCTTCTGCACACCGTAAGGATGCGCAGAAAATCAGAGTGCCCCGATCATCAAAGAGAGGAAATCCGGACAATTGCCGGTCAAAAAAAAACTGGAAACATGCTGCTGCTTTTTCCCACGATAACTCACCTGAAAAAGGGAACCTTACTCGTAAAGACCTACCCGTCCGGCAAGCTCCTGGTCGTTAAGAACCTCATGAGCAAGCTTGATCATGGGAATGGTAGCTCCCATCGAACTGTAACCGCCATCATGGAACAGGTTCTGCATGGTCACCTTGCGGGAAAGATCGCTGAGAATGGTCATGGAATATTCGGCACACTCCTCGGCAGAGGCATTGCCAAGGGGAGACATGAGATCACTGTATTCGAACATTTTCTCAAAACCCGGAATCCCGCTTCCTGCCTTGGTATAGGTTGGGCTTTGTGATATCGTATTGATACGAATCGCCTTCCTTGCAAGCCTCGGCCCATAACTGCGGACAATGGATTCAAGCAGTGACTTGGCATCTCCCATATCGGAATAGGTCCAGTAATTTCTCTGTGAAGCGATATAGGAGAGCGAAAGAATGCTTCCGCCTTCATTGATCGCCTCGTTCTTCAGGGCATAGGAAACAAGACGATGCAGCGACAATGCCGAAACATCAAGCGTTTTAATAAACCACTCGTAGTTGAGATCTTCGTAGGGCAACTGCTTGCGAATATTCTGTGACATTCCGATGGAGTGCACAATAAAATCGACCGGACCAACTTTTTCCTTGAGCTCTTTAAAACAGGTATCGACATCCTCATTTTTCGACGCATCACAGACAATCATCGGAGCATTACCGCACAATGTCGAGAGCTCTTCGATATTGCCAAAACGCAACGCTGCCGCAACATTTGAGATGGCGATCTCTGCGCCCTCCCTGTAGGCATGAAGGGCAATCTGCCA